>RXIL01000035.1 GCA_004212085.1 Candidatus Methanolliviera hydrocarbonicum | reverse complement strand
GTAGTAGGGTAGCCTGGTCGATCCTCGAGCGTTTGGGACGCCCGGACGGCAGTTCAAATCTGCTCTACCCCATAAAAGGAATGGGTGAAGAGGAGAGGGAAAGCCACTATTTTACTCCCGTTTCTACAAATGCCCATAGGACTCTATTAGGACACCTACCTGCTGTTGAATTCTCTCATAACATCTTTCCGAACTACAGCTCTCAATATGATGCGCCAGGTGGAAGAGCCGAAAGAACGCTATGACTCTAAAATGAGGTCCATTGCAAGTGGGGGTGAGACATTGGGAGAGGGGCTTCTTAAATGGGGCAGAGAGGTCATGGAATTAGAAATCAATGAGTCTTACGGGCAAACGGGGACGGAGAGATAGGGTTATCGAAAAATATCTTCTAATTTTCCAGAATTTAGGAAAACCTAAGGAGTTTTTTTGAAGTCATCGGGTTTATATAGGCAACTATCTTAAACAGATGAGGAGCTGACTCTAAGGGGTAAAACATCGAGCTACGGAGCATGATAGGCAAAAAAATAGAGTTACAGTGGCAACAAGAAGATTGGAAGACTTTATCCTCGGCATAAATGGTATGAAGAGCGAGCAAAAACAGATCCCACCCAGAAGAGATGAGATGGACCGGTATGCTCTGATGCGGACGTGTTTTCTCTTGTTGTCAAACTATTTTGGTGCTAGAGCAGAAGATCAAATCTTTCGGGATTTTAGATTTCATCTGAAAAAAAGAAAAAAAAAGAAGTAAGAAATTAAAGAAACTCACTANCCAAGAAACTCAAGAGCCATCTCATCCGGGAATTCNGTCGAAACNTCAGCGGCGACCTTACCCATAATCACCGTCGCCTTGATGTACTTCATTATCATGCTCATCTTTCCTTTGAGCTTCATCTTTCGCGTCAGAACGAGCTTGGTCGCATCGGTTTCCGCTTTTGCCAACTTCTTCCAGTTATCATAGGAACCCATCAGTCTGAAGCCGACTTCAACTTCGTCCGGGTTTTTGACTAGATGGGCGGCAGTACACGAGCCATCTTTAAGACCTATAAGTGCATACACGGTGTTACCGTCTCCAAATTCATCCAAAAGATCCCTCACCTTCTTCCTAACCTCATTTAGATCATCTGGTATATCATCTGGCAGCTTGTTTAGTATCTCTATCGGCATCTCATCTACCTGAAAAATAAAATCGCCGTTCCAATCAACGCCCCACCCTTTTCCAGCTTTTTTCATATCTGCGCTCTCATTCAGCTTCTTCATGTAGTCATCAAACCATGCTGCTGTCCCAAATATCATATCTTATTCACCTCCATTTTTCCTGTTTCTGTATATAAGATTGTTTATTTAAATAGGTTTCGGTTCTCGAGGAATTTAAATGATGGAAACATTTAAATTGAAGTTAATTCAACAACAGTAACACAGTCATATCATGGATGATTATAAGTATCTATGCTATGTCTAACGCAATAGTCTACTGTAAGAGAATGATGTAAAAAACCCTGAAAGGAGGTATGAGATATGTGGCAATTTTGTTCTCCAAAAATTGTGTTTGGTGAAGAAGCGCTAGAATCATTGGCAGAAGTGAAAGGAAAGAAAGCATTTGTCGTGACTGACGAGACGATGGTGGGCATGGGGCACTTGAAGCGCGTTGAGGACATTTTAAAAGAAGCGGATATACCATCGGTAGTTTTTGATGAGGTAGAGCCGGACCCATCGTATGAAACCGTGCTGAAGGGAAAAGAACTCCTTGAAAAAAGCGACTGTGACCTTATAATAGGTCTTGGCGGTGGATCTCCGATGGATGTTGCAAAAACTGTCCGCATCCTCTACGAGAATCCAGAAGTGGAGATTGATGACCTTTCTCCCATGATGGAGGTCTCGTTTGAGAAAACACAGTTAATTTTGATCCCTACGACAAGCGGCACAGGAGCTGAGGTGACCCCGGCTATCGTCTTGACCGATAAGGCCGAAGGAAGAAAAGCACCGACCACCCATCTTGATGTTGGCGCAAATCTGGCAATCGTCGATCCCTTGTTTATCATGGACCTTCCAAAACCACTCATTGCAAACACGGGCATGGACGCGTTGAGCCATGTGGTAGATGCATATATCTCTGCATGGAAGAACGATTTTTCAGATGGTCTGACCATAAAAGGGCTGGACATGATATTTAAGTATCTAGCTCGCTCATATAAAGACCCCACAGACAAAGAGGCAAAGGAGAAGATGCAGATCGCCGCCACAATAGCTGGCTTATCGTTTGGAAATTCTCAGGCTGGCCTTTCACACACCCTTGGGCATACTCTTGGAGCAGTATTCCATATGCCGCACGGAAAAGCGTGTGGTATCTGCTTGCCTTATACGATCCAGTATGAAGCAAAAGAGGTGGGGGAGTTCGTCGTGGAGTTAGCCAGATATTCGGGAATACAAAAAGAAGGAGAGGAAGCAATCGACGAGTTCGTGAAAAAAATATTCGGGCTAATGGACGAACTTGATATNCCCCACTCTCTGAAAGATGCTGGCATAAAGAGAGAAGATTATGANGCAAACTTGGAGAAACTCATGGACATTTCACTTATGGATGCCACNATAGGAACAATACAGAGAATTCCGACCGATGAAGAATTCCGTAAGCTCTGGGAATGTGTATATGAGGGGAAGGCTGTAGATTTCTGAATAGAGGGAGGTAAAAATGTTTGGCTACATGGGAAAAATCTTGGAGGTTGACCTCTCGTCGCAATCCATCAAGGACATACCCCTAAACGAGAAAGATTTGAAACCCTTTGTCGGTGGGAGCGGACTTGCGTGCAAGATTATGCTGGATCGCTTAGGCACCGCGATAGGGGGCATCGATCCATTATCGCCAGAGAACCTGTTGATCTTTATGACCGGGCCACTGACCGGGACACGTGTCCCCAATTCTGGACGTTTCGAAGTCTGTGCCAAATCTCCGCTTACCAATATATGGGGCGAGGCGAACTGTGGCGGAAGATTTGGCCCCTATCTCAAATTTGCGGGATATGACGGCATCGTTATACGTGGCAAAGCAGAAAAGCCGGTTTACTTAGACGTTGACAACGGGAGCGCTAGGTTGGATGACGCAGATCATCTATGGGGCAAAGGGACGTATGAGACTCAAGAAATTTTGAAGAAGGACCTTGGTGACAAGAGAATGAGCGTTACAGTGATAGGCCCAGTAGGTGAAAAACTCGCCCCTATTTCATGCGTTATGAGCGACCGCGGGAGAGCTGCTGGTCGATGTGGCATGGGCGCCGTCATGGGTTCAAAGAATTTGAAGGCAATCGTTGCGCGGGGAGCGCAGAAGGTAGAGGTGGAGAATAAAGAAGCGCTTTTGGAAGTTGTCGAGGAAGCTTCTGAACGGATGGACGAAGAGGTTTCTACAGATATGTTCAGCTCACTCGGCACGTCTGGCTACATGGAAACTGCAGAAGCGTACGGCGACAGTCCGGTTAAATACTATACAGAAAGCACCTTTGAAGAACTGGAAGATATCGCGGGCACAAAGATGAACGAGACGGTATTTAAAAAAGCGTATGGATGCTATGGCTGCCGCATCAGCTGCGGCAGAGTAATCGAAACCGAAGATCTCGGAGAGACCGAAGGGCCAGAATATGAGACGCTCGTAGCGCTTGGGTCATTGTGTCTGAACGGTGATATCGATTCCATCTATAAGGCAAACCATCTCTGCAACGACGCGGGGATCGATACAATTTCGATTGGCTCAACGATCGCTTTTGCGATGTATCTCCGGGATAAGGGAGTAATTTCTAGGGAAGATACCGACGGGGTTGATCTCACCTGGGGAAATTCAGAAGCTATAGTAGAGATGGTTGAAAAGACCGCAAGAAGAGAAGGATTTGGAGATATCATATCTGAAGGATCGAGAGCCATGGGTAAAAAATACGGCAAAGAAGAATGGACGGCAACCGTAAAGGGCTTAGAAATTCCCATGCATGATTCACGAGGATACTTTGCACTGGCGAGTGGTTATGCGACCAACAATCGCGGCGCTGTCCATGTGCCAGAGCAGCTCTACCAGATAGAGATGGGTTCGCCGATAGAAGAATATGACATCATTTCCGAAGATAGATTCGTGGATGAGGGAAAGGGCATCATAGCTGCTAAAGCCCAGGATTATTTCGGCCTGTTCGATGCGGCGACGATCTGTGCCTTTACTTGGATACGACCGACGCATTTAGCTCCAATATTCAACTATGTAACGGGCTTTGACTACGATATAGATAGCCTTCTTGTAACCGGAGAGCGCATATTTAACACGAAGAGAATCTTTAATAATCTATGTGGCATCGGTAAAAAGGACGACTGTTTGCCAGATATCGTATTACACCCCATCGAAGAAGGCGGAACAGAAGGGAACGTTCCAGACGTAGAAAAGCAGCTGAAAGAATACTACGAATACCGAAACTGGGATTGGGAATCTGGCAAACCAAAGAAAGAGAAGCTCAAAGATCTTGGTTTGGAAAAATACGCTTCTTTAATATGGTAGAGGTCTTTAGTAGACCTCTAACCTGACTTCTTTTCTTTTTTTAAACCAACAATAAATATTAAGGTTAGGCAAAATAGACAGTGCATGTTTGCTAAATTTTAATTCACCGCTCCATGCGTGAATGGTCTTTTAAATAACGCGGCCGGTAAAAGAGATAGTAAAGGCTTAAGTATCTCGAACTGTCTAAGATACGCTCATGCCAAAGATCAAAGTAAGGGACATTGAGATGTATTATGAGATTCGGGGAGAAGGGCACCCACTGCTTCTAATCATGGGCTTCCTCGGGAATGCGGATTGCTGGGATCCCCTCTACTTGATTCCAAACCTTGTTGATCGCTTTAAACTCATCCTATTCGAAAACAGAGGCTCTGGGCGCACGGATTTCGGCAATCCAGGCGAAGATTTTACGATACGATTGATGGCAGATGATACTGCGGCGTTGTTGGACGCACTTGGAATCGAACATGCGTATGTCCTCGGCTATTCAATGGGCGGCATGATAGCCCAGGAGCTCGCAATAAACTATCCCGAGAAGGTGGACAAACTTATTCTCACTTCAGCCTATTGCGGGGGAAAGGAGTCGGCCCTCTTCCCGAACCAAGCAACCGAAGCGATCATAAACATCGCTTCTGCGCTTGACGAAAAAGGCGGATGGGATCATGAAATAGCGAATATGTATATGCCAAACATCTTTACGGATGAGTACATGGTGGAGAATCAATAGATGGAGTATGTAAAGGTGAGTTTATTATGAAATACATTCTATCGCCGGTATCCCGATCACTTTTATTTAAACTTACAAGAATAAAAATTCTTTATCGCCCTTCTTATATAATCGGTCGCTTCGTCCCGATAAATCTTCTTTACCCCACCATTTTTATCAGATAAAACGGACAACCCCCTTATAACAACCACCGGAGAGCACCAATCCCCCTCTCCCATCAAGATATTTGACATTCCAGCAAGCTCATCCGAAATTGCCTCTTCCGTTATCTCTAACCTCTTTCCAAATATGTCTTTCTTTCCCTTCCAATCCCTTATCGGTTCTATTCCGTATATCCCGATCGAAAATCCGACCTGACCGATCCTGAAAGGTCTTCCGTTCGTATCAGATATGATCACGCCGACTCTTCTCTTTGTCAGCTCAAAGATTCTTCTTCCGATCTTCTCCGCGCTCGCATCGGGGTCCTTCGGGAGTAAGATGAGATACCCCTCTTTGACGTTCGATCGATCAACGCCCGCATTTATGCATATATTTCCACACTTTGCCTCTACGAGAAAGATGGGGTACTCGATCAGTACCTCCTTCGCCTCGTCTAAGACAGCCTGGATGAATCTTGGATCTTCTTTTCTCTTCTCAGCGATCTCATACGCTGTATCGCTCGGATTTATCTCTTTTAATCTTCTTATCCTTCCCTCCGACTTTGATACGATGGTGTGTGCAATGACCAGAATGTCATCGTCCGCCAAATCGAACCTCTCAGCAATCAGTTCTTCGGCTATAATTTTGCCAAGATCGTCTTCTTCCTCTATGAGGGGTAATTTAATGGAGCATGCAGATATACTCCTCATCTTGATTTCCTCGATCCAAAAAGAATCGATACCAGCCTGGTCGCATCTAAAGTCCCGAAGTAGCCCCCCTTAACCGACTCCTCGTTGAACTCGCCTACGTCGTCCGGAGAATAATTTTTATCCCTATAAAGAAGAAATGGAACAGGATCCGAGGTATGCCTTCTAAGTTCTATCGGTGTGGGATGGTCGGGCAGTAGAAGTAATGAAAAATCTTCCAAACCGTCCAATATGCTTCCCACAACCTCTTTATCGAACCTCTCGATCGCATCTATCTTACCGTCCAGATTTCCCTCATGCCCCATCTCATCCGTTGCCTCCACATGGAGAAAGACAAATTCTTTATCCTCTAGCGATTTTAAAGCATATTTCGCCTTTCCTGAAAAGTTTGTATCCGTATAACCTGTTGCACCGGGGACTTCTATAACGTCTAACCCTGCACATATCCCAATACCCTTTATCAGATCCACTGCGGTGATCACGGAGCCTTCTATTCCATATAATTCCTGATAGGTTGGAATATTTGGCTTTTTGCCCCATCCCCAGGGCCATATCATGTTTCCGGGATTCTTTCCCTCATTCCTTCTTTTTACGTTGATCGGGTTATCATCTAAAAGATCTTTCGATCCAAGTATTAAATTCCTCATCAAATCTTTGAGATCTCCCATTGGAAGATTCTCTTCCATCCTTTCTCCGACGATGTTGTGCGGGGGGGTGCATTCTATATCCATATCCATCTCATTGAAGCATCCCCTAATCACCATCAGGTGTCTATAACTTACTCCTGGGAAAAATTCGACGCCGTATCTTCTTCCAATTTTTTCATCCACCTCTTCTATGAGGGTTCTTCCCTCTTCACTCGTTATATGATCGGCGCTATAGTCCTTCAAGATCCCCTCCTCCTCCGTCACGAGATTGCACCTAAATGCGACGTCTCCTTCTCCAAGTTTCACGCCCATGCTCGCGGCCTCAAACGCCCCTCTGCCTGTAAAATAGCTGGAATCATATCCCATAATGGAGAAATTTGCGATATCACTTCCCGGCTCCATCCCGTCAGGAACCGTTTTTGCAAGTCCGCATCTGCCTTTTTTCGTTAGTAAATCCATATTTGGTGTATCAGCAACCATCAATGGCGTTTTTCCTCCGAGACGATCCAGTGGATAGTCAGCCATCCCGTCTGGCACTAGTGTCAAATATTTTTTTCTCTTCCCTTCTCTTCTTCTCATCAGATTCTCACAGTAATATTTTATAGCATATAAAAGATTGATCTAAAATATGAACGTGATGGTGATAGGCTCGGGCGGGAGGGAAGATGTGATAAGCGAGGCTATACATCGTAGCGATAAACTGGGGAGTTTATATGCCGTAATGAAGAATAGAAACCCTGGGATCGCCTCTCGTTGTGAAGATTTTCTCTTAGCGAAGGAGACGGATGTAGAAAGAGTGGTGGATTACGCCCTTTTAAAGAAGATAGATCTAGCCGTGATAGGTCCAGAAGCCCCCTTAGAAAAAGGAATCGTCGATTCTCTTGAAGAAAATGGGATAGATGCCATAGGCCCAAAAAAAATTCCTGCAAAGATAGAGACCGATAAATCCTGGGCAAGGCAACTGATGAGAGATCACAACATAGAGGGTTGTCCAGAGTTTGGAATTTTCAGAGACTTAGAAGGGGTAAAGGAGTTTTTGGATGATCATAGAGAGGTGGTGGTTAAACCCTCTGGGCTTACAGGTGGTAAGGGAGTAAAAGTTGTAGGCGAGCACTTAAAGGATAAGAGAGATGTCATAACATACATAAAAGAAGTATTAAAGAAACATGAAAGCGTCGTATTGGAAGAAAAATTGGATGGAGAAGAATTTACGATACAGGCTTTCACGGATGGAAAAGATCTAATTCCGTCTCCTGCGGTTCAAGATCATAAAAGGGCTTATGGAGGAGATAAAGGGCCAAACACCGGTGGTATGGGATCCTATTCTGATAATGGAGATATTCTTCCATTCATGGAAAGAAGAGATTACGATGACGCGGTGAAGATATTAGAAAGAACGCTTGCTGCGATAAGAGAGGAGACTGGTGAGAAGTACAAAGGGGTGCTATACGGGCAATTCATGCTATGCAGAGAGGGTATAAAATTGATCGAGTACAACGCGAGATTCGGAGATCCGGAGGCGATGAATACGATTCCTATCCTAAAGACCGATCTTTTGGATATATTCGAATCGATCTTGGACGAAAGGCTTAATTCTTTGGATATAGAACACGAAAGAAAGGCGACCGTCTGTAAATATGTCGTTCCAAAGGGATACCCCGAAGACCCAAAGATAGATACCGTCATAAAGATAAGCGGAAGAATGGAAAGAGAGACAGACAAAGGAGAGATGGTTGCAAATCTTCGATTTGCAAACTTGAAAATGGGACATTTTCAAATGCCAAGATCGAAGATCTTCTATTCGAGTGTTGATGAACGAGATGGAAAGATCTATACGACCTCTTCTCGCTCTTTATCGGTCGTAGGAATTGCGGATACTATAGAGGAGGCGGAAAAAATTGCAGAGGGGGAGTTGAGTAAGATAGAGGGGGAGGTCTTCTCGAGGCACGATATTGGAAAAGAATCTTTAATAAGGAAGAGGATAGAACATATAAAAAGACTGAGGGGCTAAATTGCATCTTCTTTCGATTTTAGACCTTAAAAAGGAAAGAATAGAAGAGATCCTCGATCTGGCTATTGAGATGAAGGGGGGGGAAGAGAGAAAGTTTCTCAAGGATAAGAACCTCGCTATGATCTTTGAGAAGCCATCTACGAGGACTCGGGTCTCCTTTGAGGTTGCGATGAGACAGCTTGGAGGATACGCAATTTATCTGAGCAGAGATGATCTTCAGATCAGTAGGGGAGAGAGCATATCCGATACGGCAAGAGTTCTATCCAGATACGTCGATGGGATGGTGNTTAGAGCGTTAAAACACGAGACTCTTACGGCGATGGCGAAATATTCCAGCGTTCCGTTGATAAATGCTCTGACGGATTTGGAACATCCATGCCAGGCAATATCTGATCTACTGACGATAAAAGAGTTTAAAGGTACGGTTGAAGGGTTAAAACTCGCTTGGATTGGGGATCCGAATAATGTATGCAACTCACTCCTACTCCTCTCCTCCCTCTTTAATATAAGTATGACTATAGGCTGTCCGGAAGGATATAAGCCAGATGAAGAGATATTCAATAAGGCGAAGGGAATAGGTGGAAAGATAGAGTTATACGATGACCCCCATAAAGCCGCAGAGGATGCAGATATAATATATACGGATGTCTGGGTCTCAATGGGGGATGACTCGGAGAAAGAGAAGAGAGAGAGGGACTTTAAAAGATTTCAGGTGAATGAGAAGGTTGTTAGTTGCGCAAAAGAGAGTGTGATCGTCATGCACTGTCTGCCCGCAATGAGAGGAAAAGAGATAACGTCTGAGGTGATGGACGGGAAAAATTCTGTGATCTTTGAACAGGCCGAGAATAGACTTCATTCAGAGAAGGCCCTCCTAGCAAAGCTTCTATCGTAGCGGGGGTTGCCGAGAGGAAAAGGCGCGGGGTTTAGGTCCCCGTTCCGTAGGGATCCGTGGGTTCAAATCCCACCTCCCGCACTTTTTACCAAGAAAAAGAGATATTAAGATGAAGATTAAGGGGGTAATTATGTTAGAGGTATTGATTGTCTATTATTCAAGAACTGGAAACACAGAGAAGATGGCAGAAGCGATCGGTGATGGTGTTAGAGACGCAGGCGTAGATGTAAGAGTTAAGAATGTGGAAGAGACCACTTTAGACGATTTACAGACAGCAGACGGAGTCGTTCTCGGAGCCCCCACGTACTTCGGATCGATGCCGGGTGTCATGAAAGAATTTGTCGATAGATCCATTAAGGTGAGGAGAAAGCTGGAGGGCAAGGTTGGCGCGGCTTTTACATCCTCTAATAGCATATCTGGTGGGAACGAGACGACGCTGATCTCGATGATAGAGGCGATGCTATGCCACGGAATGATCATCATCGGAGACCCCATCAAAACAGGCGGCCACTATGGAGTTGTCTCAATAGGAAAGCCTGATGATGAAACGTTGGAAGCATGTAAAGAATTTGGAAGAAGGGTAGGAGAATTGGTGAAGAAGTTGGGTTAATGCCCTCCTTTGGAGAGGAGGGTCATCAAAATTTATACCCCAACATCCTCAAGATTTTCTTCCTGCTTTCTATATCATCCTCTCCTTCTATCCCTATAGGATCAAAACCATCTATTACGCCGACAATACCTCTTCCCTGCTCAGTTTTAGCTATTATCAGCTGTATCGGATCGGCTGATGCACAAAAAATCGTGCAGACCTCCGGAACATCTTTTATCCTCCCCAAAATGTTTATAGGGAAGGCCTCTTTTAGATAGATGATAAAGCTGTGTCCAGCGCCGATCTCCATGGCTTTTTCTGCGGCAATCTTCTCCAGTTCTGGATCGTTGCCGGCGTGTCTGACCAGACGTTGAAGAGATGCTTCGCAGAAGGCGACTCCAAATTTTGCTTGAGGGACTGTATTGACGATCGCCTCGTATATATCTTCCACGGTCTTTATAAAATGCGATTGCCCAACGATCACATTAACTCCATCCGAAGGTTCTATTTCAACTACTTTTAGCTCCAAGTCCAAGTTAATCACCTCTCATCTGAAGTATCCTGCTATATGATTAAATATTTTTTGATCTTATCTTTGGAGGTGTATGAATGAGGTAAATTTATATAACTACGCTCAAGGAGAAAAATTTGGGATGACACGATGGAAGAATATCTGAAAGCTAGTTATTTCATGGATTATGACTCTCTTCTCGTTAAAGATAGAGCTGAAGAGCTCGTTAGAAGCACCGACCATGGATTGGAGAGGGCAAAAAGAGTTTTTTATTTTGTGCGAGACGAGATAAGATATAACCCCTATCTATTCTCGTTCGATGCAGAAGACTTCATAGCAAGCAAGACCTTGAATCGTGGGGAAGGATACTGCGTACAGAAAGCAGTTTTATTGAGCACTTTGGCAAGGGCGGTAGGCATTCCCTCCAGATTGGGGTTTGCTACCATCAGAAATAATCTCACACCAGAGAAACTTGTTAAGCTGATGGGCACCAATCTCTTTGTCTGTCACGGGTATAGCGAACTTTTCCTCGAGGGGCGATGGGTCAAGGCAACTCCCGCCTTCGATTCTAAGATGTGCCAGAAGATTGGTGTGCCAGCAGTAGAATTTGATGGAAGAAGAGATGCGATTTTACCCGAGTACAACAAAAAAGGAGAGCTTTATATAGAATATATTCGATATCACGGCTCCTACAGTGATCTCCCCTTGAAACGAATAGTAGAGATTGGGATGGAGGCTTATGGAAAGTAAATCTTCTTGAAGTTTTGGGCTGGTCAAGATGGAGGATGAGAAGGTTATGGTTGGAAGAGAAGAGAAAAATCTAAAGCTCACAGATAAAAATAATGATCTTTCTTCATTTTTTAAGCCGGAGAGCGTGGCAATAATTGGTTCCCTCGCACAAATTTGGTTTGGTGGTCTGGTGATATTGAACAACCTGCTGGATTGGGGATATTCGGGTGGGATCTATCTGATCAACCCGTCTTACGATGAAGTCCAGGGTGTGAGGGTTTATCCAAACATTAAAGATCTCCCAGAGATCATTGATTTGGCGATCATAATGGCCGCCGCTCAGCAAGTTCCCTCGATAGTAAAAGATTGCACGGAGAAAGGTGTAAAGGCCATAATTATCGTGTCGGACGGCTTCGCGGAGAGGGGGGAGAATGGAGCTAAATTGCAGAGAGAAGTCGTCGAGACAGCAAGACGCACAGGAATTCGGATTCTCGGACCAAACACCGTAGGAACTGTAAATACCACGACCGGCCTGGTGACATCTCCCTATCCNATAGGCAGTAAGATCAAGAGGGGAAATATAGCTTTTGCTGCTCAAACAGGCTTAATTAGCCCAACGGGGTTGAACTATGGAGATCTTGGATATAAAATCAGTAAGATCTGTGACTTTGGTAATAAGTGCGACGTTGACGAGATCGATCTCATAGAATATCTGGCAGATGATCCGGAGACGAAGGTGATCGCGATGGAGATTGAAGGCATAAGGGATGGACGTAGATTTTTGGATGTAGCAAGAAGAGTTACTAAGAAGAAACCAATCTTGATCTTCAAGCCAGGAAGAACAAAAGAAAGTGCAAGGGCACTCATGTCGCACACAGGTTCTCTAGCCGGAGAAAAAAAAATTTACGAATCAGCCTTTAAACAGGCGGGTATTATACAGGCCAATTCTCTTAGAGAATTGTTGGAGATCACAAAGGCATTTTCATATCAGCCACTTCCAAAAGGAAATCGATTGGGGATAATCACCATTACCGGAGCGGGAGGAGCGATGGCAACGGATGTTGCGATAGAATCTGGATTAGTTCTTGCCAAGCTTTCTGTGGGGACAAATGAAAAATTGTCTGAGATTCACCCCTCGCTTGTGGGAAACCCTTCGGATGTGGGGCAGATAGCGGGTATGGGCATACCTCCATACGGAGAAGTGATCGAAGCGATGTTGAACGATGTGAATGTTGACTGTCTTCTATGTACCCTACAGGGAATGATCCCTGCAGAGTACTATCTCCAAACGTTGAACGAAATTAAAAAACCCGAAAATAAACCGATAACCTTCTGGGTATTTGGTCCGGGTTCGGATGGTATAGATCAGATCTATTTTGAACTCGAAAATAATGGATATCCAGCTTATCTGGACATCGAGAGTGCCGTCAGAGCATTGGGCGCTATGTGCCAGTATACAAAAATTCAAATGATGGGAAAAGATGGAGGGAGAACTCAATAATATGAGATATGACTATATTTATAGACGGTCCGATCTTCAAAACTCTCGTGCGCCATCATGTGGCACCAGTGGTATATGGAGCATCCTATAGATAGAAAAATGGGCTTGCCCTTACTCAAAGATCAAAAACTTGTCGTTGGAGGCGCCGCATATTGGACAGCGTTCGGGGGGTTTCCCCACAACGGTATGACCACAGATGGGGCAGATCGAAAACCTTTTCTCATCAATGTCTTTTTTCTGTTCAGCCAGCTCCTTTGCTTTTTTGTATAGTATTTCATGAGTCTTCTCAGCCTCAAGTGCATAGTACGTGTCCCTCTCCGCTTCCTTTTCGTCTTGGATCTTTGCAACATCGTTAAACGCTGGATACATCTCATTGACCTCATAGTGTTCCCCATCTATGCATATCTGTAGATTATCCGTGGTGCCTTTAATTTCTCCAAGAGACCTGTAATGGTTTCTCGCATGGACTATCTCTGCAAATGCTATTGCTCTAAACATATTTGCAATATTCGGAAATCCCTCCTTCTCGGCGACCGCCTCAAAGAGTAGATATCTCATATGAGCCATGGATTCACCGCCGAAAGCCTCTTCTATAAACTTTTTAGTCATCTCTCTTTTTATCACCATATCTACCACCCCATATAAGTGCCGGGGGCGGGATTCGAGCCCGCGACCTTCAGATATCCCAGGCGTCTCTTCCACAACTTTCACAAGCACCCTATGAGTCTGACGCCCTAACCAGCTAGGCCACCCCGGCAATGGCAAAATAATTAGGGTCGTTAAAATAACTTTCTATGCCGTTGATTCACAGCACCGATCTCCCAAAAACCTAAATTGCGTTGATGAACCCAGGGATACCTTCTTCTCTGTTAAAAATCTTTTTAATTCTTTTCGCGTGTGATCTTCCAACATCGCCGATTAATTTAATGTGCATCCTGTTTAAATTATTTAAGTGACGTCTTCCATAACCTTCTTCAAACAGCGTTCTATCTCCTCTCTACATCTTAAATAGCTTGAGTCGTCTTCCCCGAACGGATCAGAGATGTCATCCTCAAAGATCGAAGATTTATAACTACCGTCATCCCTTACGAATTCCTTTAACGTGAACACTTCTTTTTCTTTTGCCTCTTCAAACTCCAGCACCTTATCCTTCTGCTCTCTCGTCATCGATAAAATTAGATCCGATTGCTCTATTAAATCTCTGTGCCATCTTAAAGAGGTCGTGCGGAAATTTTCAAAGAATTCATCGTAGAATTCATCATCGTCAAGGGCAAGCCTTGCGTCCAATGACATAAGTCCACCGTTCCTCGCGATAGAGGAAACCCCTGCTGATCGAATCTCTATCCCGTCGGGTATCATCTTTTTGAGCATAGCTTCTGCCATTGGGCTTCTGCAGGTGTTCGCACTGCAGACGATTAATATGGACTTATATTTCTTGTGATTGGATTTTGGCATGTGACTATCTCCTTTCTAAACCTCATATCATAAGTGATCGTCCGATGAGGTAAAAATGCGAAAACCTATATAAATGCGTCGAAAAGACTCTCCTTAGATGATCCTACCGCTCATCGTATTCTTAATCGGAATGCTCCTTCTTGTGAAAGGGAGCGATTTTTTGGTCGATTCTTCTTCCACAGTGGCAAAAAATTTTGGTGTATCGGAGATGGTGATAGGTCTCACGTTAGTCTCCATCGGTACATCTCTCCCGGAGTTCGTAACATCCGTTCTTGCGTCTTTCGAGGGGCACGGCGGCATCGCGATCGGAGACGTAGTTGGGAGTAATGTATGTAATATCGCCATGGTTGTTGGGATCTCCTCCATATTTTATCCTATCACACTCAAAGATCGAAGATCTTCGAGGATCTTCAACGGTTTTTATAGGGATTATTATATAATGATCATCGCCAGCATATTGCTCTTTATCCTATCTCTTGATGGACGCTTGGGGATGATGGAGGGCGTTTTTTTACTGATATTTTTTCTCCTCTATATGTATCTCATCGTGAGAGAAGAGAGATCAGGTAGATCAAGGGTCTTTGATCAGGCATCTGAATATGTGATCGAGGAAGAAAAAGATAAAGAGAAGAAGCTAAAGATGTTAAAAACGTTTTTTGTCTTCCTGATAAGTCTCTTCGCGGTTCTACTCGGAGCAAAATTAACGGTGGATGGTGCAGTATCGTTGGCGGCTATATTTGGAATTAGTGAGGAGATTATAGCCATGATTTTGATAGCGATCGGAACCTCGCTTCCGGAGTTGGCAGTATCCTTCTCCTCTGCAAAGAATGGAAAGGGAGAACTTGCCATCGGAAACATCGTTGGTAGCAACACATTCAACATATTGCTCATCATAGGATCATCGTCCATAATAAATACTATATTCGTCTCGAAGGGAATAATCTTTGTGGCATTTCCATTCATGATCCTGGTCGCATTGCTCCTCTTCCTCTTCGTAAGAGATCGGAAGATAGAGAGATATGAAGGTTTGATACTCTTTTCTATATATATTATATTTATATCAGCTATACTTAAATATTTATGAGATGTTTTTGGTCTTCTCTTCACTCTCACTCCTGAAGTTCTCGCTCATCTCAGCGTAGGTCTCCGAGGCGTATTCTCTAATAGAATTCATCATCTCGCTCAGTTGTTCTGTTGTAGCCGTCTGTTCCTCTATTGCCACAGATGTTTCTTCAGATGATGTGGTTGCAAATCGAAGATTTGCATATCCCAAAAATCTTTGATTTTTGAGGACAGCCATCTCTTCTGCCGTGCTCGCGACCTCGTCCATCCCCTCCACTACCTTTCCTATCCTGTTCATACTAACTCCTGCTTCTCGGTCATTATCTTCTTTGCCTCTTCCGCTACCATCGGCGTCTCAAGAGTATTCTTCCCCAAAACCTCTTCTCTCGTGAACCCAAAGACTTTCTCGAAGCTCGGGTTCACGTACTCCCATCTGCTCGTTGGATCTGTAAGGATGATAGGCGTGCCCACGTTCTCAACCATCGCGCCTAACTTCCTAAGCTCTTCCTCGCTTCTGCGTAATTCGGTTATATCGGTGGCGGTTACCAGAACGTTTATGATGTTGCCTTCCGCATCTTTTAAAGGAGAGAAATTTAGAAGCGCAGGAAAAGTCGTTCCGTCTCCCCTCAAACAGGTGGCTTTACATGTAGAAAAGCCCGTTCCTTCTCTTTTAGACTCTTCGAAGGCATTTTTGATCGTCTCCATATCTTCTTCGGCATACAATCCCTCTACCCTTTTGCCTATGATCTCATCTCTTGAACGTCTGAAATATCTCTCGGTGGCCAAATTCGTATCGATCCTCTCTCCATCAGGCGTCATTAAAGATGTCGGATTTGGAAGAGAGCGAGCTAAATTGGAAGCGTATTCTTCGACTTTCTTCGATTCTCCTATATTTTCCGATGTCACCTCGATCATCTCGTTTATCTTCCCGCCGATCTCTCGATATTCTTTAGAGATCGAACTTAAATCGATTCTTGAGGTCATATCTCCCTTCAATATGTTATCCAACACTTCATTTAGCAAAGATATATCCCTATTTACCACTTCTGCCATTAGAAATCACCCCCGTCTTTTAGGCTCGTCAAAGTTACGCGAAAGTTTGACTAACTCGGCGGCATACAAACCGCCACCCTCCCCCCTCTCTATCCAAATCTATCACTCAATTGACCTACTATACGTCTTGCAGTGATCTCATCCTTGATGAAAGCGATCCTCTTCTCTACATGATCGAATAAGATCGGGAGATCTTCCTTCTTAAGATTGCTATCGTTCTTCTCGATCTCTTCGCATGAGTGGGCGATCACTCCTTTGGCGAGAAATCCAAGATCCTTCTGAAGGGCTTCTACTAAAGCTCTTGTCAACTCGTTCATCTGGTGAGCTTCTCCAACTCGTTCATCCTTCCAACCAGGTTTTCAATGGTAGCCTTCGTCTCTTCTATACTTGCACTCTGTTCTTCCACGGATGCACTCACCTCTTCCACCTGAGAGGCATATTCGGTGGCTATCGAACCTGCATCACCTGCCATCTGCTTCACGTTATCCATACCCTCGATCTGTTTAGTCCCAATCTCCGTTATGGCAATCGTCTTCTCGATGTTTGAACCTGTAAGCTCATTTATCTCATTGAGAGAATCTAAAGCACCTTTTATCCTCATCTTACTATCCATCACAGATTCTATCGTCCTATCTGATTCCTCTATCGTCTCATCGATTCTTTTGCTAAGACCCTCTATGATCCCCTTCGCATCTCTTGCATAGTTAGAAGAGCTCTTTGCCAGATCATCGATCCTCTTTGCAATGGATCTTAGACCCTTGCCCTCTCCTTCATTGCCCGAGCCTGATATATCTGAAACAACACCTGCAACCAGACCGAGTGTATCGGTCTTGTCAGCAACAGAATTTATGAAATCGGTCAGTTTAGATACTTTGGATACCTCAGAACTCAAATCTTTGATCTCTTTGGCGTTTTCCCCAAGCGTTCTATATATCTCGTCAAGAGACATTCCCGCCTCAATCGCCTTCGAACTGCTACCTTCCAGGACATCTCTCATCAGATCTGCACTCTTCTCGATCTCTCCTGACATTCTAATGAAGCTCTTAGATTGTTCGGTCAGATCTTCCATGCTATTTATGATATTACTCAAAGAAGTCGCCTGATCTTCAGCTCCCTGTGCGGTTGAGTTCATCGCTCCAGCAATATCTTCAGAGGCGGTGGATATCTGGTCGTATGCGGCATTCAACTCTTTTATTGCGGTATTCAATACTAAAACGGTATCTTTTATCTGATCGATCATCTTTCTAAGTTCTGTTATATCCTTGAGCTCAATTACCCAGTTTGTGATCTCTTCATCTCCATCGTATATGCAGGTCTGTGTGAGCAGTATATGTGCCACCTCGCCGGATCTTTTCACGAGCGGTACCTCGTACGTGACCACGTCTCTGCCGTATAACTCTCGATGCTCTGATATTATCTTCTTTGCCTCTTCCGTTATCATGGGCGTCTCAACAGTATTCTTCCCCAAAACCTCCTCGCTCTTGAACCCAAAGAACTTCTCGAAGATCGGATTCACGTACTCCCACATGCCCGCTGAATCCGAGAGAGCTGTTGGCGTGCCGGAGTTCTCCACCATCGCACTTAGTTTCTGCAACTCTTCTTCTCGCTTTCGCTCTTTTGTTACATCTTGAACGGTAAAGGTATAGTCTGTAATATCTCCCTGCACGTCTTTTATACTTCCCACATGAACGGATACGATGATACGCTCACCGGATTTAGTAATCCACGGCAATTCATACACCGGTGCTGCGTCATATTTCTCTCTCCGCTCTCTAAAAATTTTGGCCGCCTCATCCGTATTGAACGGTTCTTCTTCGGTTCTTCTGCCCAACATCTCGTCGGCTTTATAGCCTACAATCTCTTCTAAAGCAGGATTAACGGTTTCCCATTTCTTATCGGGATCATCTGCTCTATACGTAACTATTCCCACTGGCAGATTGTTCATGATATCTCCAATGCGCCTCTTTGCATCTTTAACTTCGGTTTCGCGCTTTTCCAAATCAGCTATATCCGTAAACGTCATCAAAACCCTGTTTTCCCCCGCCGAGACGTCTTCATAGGGTAATGCTCCCACAATAAACGTAAATCTCCCATTTGGAGTATCTATTGTGTTTATTCCTTTGACCTTCTCTTTCTTCTCCATCGCCTCGCTCCGATTGACCCTCTCTATCGTTTCTACGACCTTGAAATCTCTCCTCAAGTTCTTCCCAATCAAATCTTCTCGTGAATATCCGGTAATGCTAAAATAAGCTTTATTTGCCTCTAATAAATTAAGATCTTCATCCACAATCGTCATCGGCACGGGATTTTCTTCTATCAACTTTGAAGACGTCTCCCTCGAATTTTTTAATTCTTCTTCTCTCTTTTTTGTACAGTCGATCATCGAATTTATCGATTCTCCTAATGCTCTGTGCTCTTCTTCGATCTCGCTCAAATCAACCCTCGCGGTTCTATCTCCTCCAGCTGCATCGCCCAAAATGGCGATTAAGGTAGACAGGTCATCTTTTGCCGTTTTCATCACCTCTTATATTTTATACAATACGTTCGAACCCTATTAAAAAATTCGAATCTACTCTTTATTATACCACATCATTAATCGTCACCATATCTATGGAAAAACGAAGGCCTCACATCAACCTCCTCCCACCTTTATCCCACGTTTTTATGCTTTTGGGCTTTTGGCGATAACTTTATTAACCCTATTTTGGCTTTATATAAAGCTATTTATAGNGAGTACCTAACATGTTAAACTTTTAAAACTCTCATCCGTGAATTTCTCGATCGGGTACATCTCCGTTTTGACCATGAATGGAGATGAGCCTAAAAGCATAAAAAATTTAGTAGTTAACTATACTTTTTCTAAAGTTACAGCATATAATAACTCAGTACGTCTTTGCAAGATAAACCTTTATCTTGGTCTCTTTCCCACATATTGGGCATATTCCATCCTCTTCTTCTCCAAGTATATCCCCAAGTATATCCGCACCAGATCTCTCTTCCATCTCCCTTCCGCAGCTCTCATCTCCGCACCAGCTCGCCTTTATTATACCTTTTCTGACGTGATTACTCATCTCTTCGATCTTGGCGCACTCAAATATCCTTTCTCTCATTCCTGCTTCTGCTTTCAGAAGGAGGTTCTTCCCCATCTTATTCATCTCTTCTTCTATCCGGTTATCCAATTCCTCCATCTTGACCGAGATCTTTTTTTGCTCGTCCCTTCTGCTGATCACGACCTCATCCTTTTTTATATCCCTCGGTCCCAACTCGATCCTCACTGGAACGCCTTTTAACTCCCAATGATAGTATTTTGCCCCGGGCCGCTCCTCCGATAGATCGAGTTTCACCCTGTATCTCTCCCCCAACCTCTCTTCTATCTTCCTACACCTCTTTAGGACTTCTTCCCCGCCCTCTTTCTTGATGATTGGTATTATAACGAGCTGTATTGGAGCTACCTCTGGTGGCAGAATAAGTCCCCTATCATCTCCGTGAATCGAGATCATCGCGGCGATGCACCGCTCTGAGATACCGTAACACGTCTGATGGACGTACCTCCTTTCTCCGCGTTCGTCTTCATACCTTATCTCGAACGTCCTGGCAAAATTATCTGCAAGATGATGAACCGTTCCGATCTGAAGTGTTCTCCCGTCTGGCATCAGCGTGTCTACCGCAATTGTGTGGTCTGCCCCGGGAAATTTATCCCAGTCCGGTCTTTTGCTTATCGTTATCGGGATACAGAGTCGCTTAAAAAATGATTTATATATCTCAACTGCCTTCTTTACCTGCATCTCCGCATCTTCATAGCTCTCGTGGGCGGTATGTGCCTCTTCAAACGAGGTTATCTCTCTTGCCCTTATCAACGGCCTCGTGCTCTTGGTCTCGTATCGAAACGTGTTTGCTATTTGATAAGTTAAGAGGGGCAGATCCGCATGGCTCCTTATCCAGAGCTTGAAGATCGGATATATTGCCGTCTCTGATGTTGGTCTCAAGACGAGGGGTATCTCCAATTCATCGAGACCACCCCTCGTTACCCAATAGACCTCATCTTGAAAACCTGCTATATGCTCGGCCTCTTTCATAAACTCTTCTTCTGGAATTAAGAGTGGAAATAAGGTCTCTTCATGCCCGCTTTTATCGAGAAGTTCCCTTAATATGCCGTATGTGTATCTTCTAATCTTGAAACCGAAGGGACACCACACATATATGCCTTTTACTGGATACCTCACGTCCACTATCCCTGCAACTTTTAGAATGTTACTGTACCATTCTCCGAAGTTCTTCTTCTGCATTTGAGGACATCTCCGCTCTCGATAACTTTAATACCACAGAGGAATATATACCAGCGTTCGCGTGATGATATATAAATGGATTTCTTTGATATAACTGGAGAGCATAAATCGAAGTGGATGCAGCTTCCGAGGATCGTGGTAATTGGGCATAGAAAGATCCGCGACGTTGGAGACGTATGTAGAGGGTTGGGATTAAGTGGGAGCGCTTTGATCGTTAGTGGACCAAAGACGAGCAAGATAGCTGGAAATGCGGTGAGCGATACCCTGAGAGAATGCGGGATCGAGACGAGAATAAAAATTATAGCAGATGCAAGCATGGAAGAGGTGAAGAGTACAGAAAAATTAGCGGGGGAGATGGGAGCAAATTTTTTACTAGGCGTTGGCGGAGGAAAATGTATCGATATCGCCAAAGCAACTTCTTTTGCGCTTGGTATGCCTTTCATAAGCGCTCCAACGGCCGCATCCCATGATGGAATCACCTCGTCAAGGGCTTCCATATCGGGAGGTGGTAACACGACATCCGTGGAGGCGCATGTCCCAATCGCTGTCGTGGCAGATACGGAACTGATATCTAAGGCGCCTTATAGGCTACTTGCATCTGGATGTGGAGATTTGATATCGAATTATACAGCCGTGAGGGACTGGCAGTTGGCTTATAGGCTTAAAAATATTGAATACAGCAGTTATGCTGCGGCATTGTCCCAGATGACGGCACAGATGATAATCGAATCTGCCGATACGATTAAAGAGGGGTTGGAAGAGTCGGCATGGATAGTGGCCAAAGGGCTCGTCTCAAGTGGGGTTGCAATGAGCATAGCAGGGTCTTCCTTTCCCGCAAGTGGATCGGAGCATAAATTTAGTCATGCGCTCGACAAAATAGCTCCAAAACCGGCGTTGCACGGTGAAGAGTGCGGGGTTGGTGCTATAATGATGATGTATCTACACAGGGGAGACTGGAACTTAATAAGGGATACATTAAAGAAGGTTGGCACTCCTGTCTGTGCCAGCGAGCTTGGAATAGAGATAGAATATATTATAGAAGCTTTAGTGCACGCTCACGAGATTTATCCAGAGAGATACAGTATTTTGGGAAATGGTATCACAAGGAAGGCAGCGAAAAATCTCGTAAAGATAACCAAGATAGATGAATGAGGTTAAGGAAAATGAAAGAAGAGACTAAAGTCACCTTAATAGGGTCAAAACTTGCCAATGTTGGAACGGAATTTATATTTGTCGGTGCTTCGGATGAATGTGAGAACTGCAAACTGAGAAACAGCTGTATAAATTTGGAGAAAGGTAGAAGATATAGGGTGGTCGGGAAGAGAGGCGACGTTCTTCATGATTGTGTCTTACACGACGGAGGGGTCAAAGCGGTTGAGGTCGTCGAGGCTCCGCTTGTCGCCACAATTGAACCGAAGAAAGCTTTTAGTGGATCAAAGATAACTTATGAACCTATTGATTGTGATATTAGAAATTGCGAATTCTTCGATCTTTGCCACCCTGAAGGGATCTGGCGAAGGGATACCTGCACAATAACGAAGGTGCTTGGGGGAATAGATGACTGCAGGAAGGGCTACGATCTTAAATTGGTGGAGTTAAAAATATGAGAAGTTAGTTTTAGTTATACCTCTGTTCATTTTTCCGCTCCTTCGATCTCTTCTTTACCCCCTTCTTCGATCTCTTCTTTACCCCCTTCTTCGATCTCTTCTTTACCCCCTTCTTCGATCTCTTCTTTACCCCCTTCTTCGATCTCTTCTTTACCCTCCTTCGAATATTTTTCTATGTAAGAGACCTCCTCCACACCAAGATATTTCAAGATCTCCTCTGCCATCTTCTTCCTGAAGAGGATCCATTTTTGATCCAGCGAGGATTCATAATTTATATATACGAATGCTTTATCATCGACTACCTCGGCGTCCATCTCCTTATTCATATAAAGTTTAATGAGACCTTTTATCTGCTCGGACGGGTCGGTTATCTTCCTCAATATTTTGTATTCGTAGGAGATGGTCTTTCCGGCGAGTGGTGGATTGAAATCCACCATTGCACGCCTTCCTATCACCTTCTCCACGATACCCACTCTGCCATCGAGCATCACCTGCATTCCGGGCACAGGTCTCTCTTTGAATTTACTTACCGGAGTCAACACCTTTAAATCGCCGTTATAAGTTCCAAAACCTTTTTCCGGAGTGATCTCAACTTTCTCCTCGGATCCAATCTCTTTTTCTAATAAGTCCTCTTCAAAACCTTTTATCAGGTGCTCTGCCCCGAGCACGACGGTTATTGGGCCATATACCACGCCTTCTTTATACACATCTTCTTCTTTGGCGACATCTTCATCAGTTGTATCGAATACCTCTTCACCCACCTTGCCGGTGTACGATACCTCGATTATGTCCCCATCTTTTAATTCATCCATTTTTTTTACCTGATAAATTTCTCCGTCATCGGAATCGCGTGAGCATTCAATCCAAGTTCCTCGGTGCTCATTCCCATGGAAAGACCGATCAGTTGCGTGATGAAGAGGACAGGCATATTAAAAAACTCTTCTCCAAACTTCTCTTTTATCTCTACCTGTCCCCTGTCCATCTGGAGATGGCAGAACGCACAAGGATTTATTGTGGCATCGATCCCGGCCTTCTTCATTGATTCAAATTTTTGCTTCGTGAATGTGAGAGAGACTTCAAGATCCCTCGTCCTGACGCCACCCCCCGCACCGCAGCACATCAGCTTATCCTTGTAATCGACGCTCTCAGCGCCCGTTGCTTCGACGAGCTCATCCAGTATCGTCGGTCTCTCCGAACTTCCATGTCCTCTTACCGCGCTCGGCTTCAAGAAGTGGCACCCATAGTGAACGCCGATCTTCGCATCCAACGGTGCCACTACCGCCTCCTTTAGTCTCTTTATTCCTATGTCATCGTATAGAAGTTCCACGACATGTTTTATCTCTATATTTCCTTTATACTCCAAACCCTCATCCTTTAAATTTTCATTCACCCAGTCTTTCAGCTCAGGTTTTTCCTTCAATAGATGATCTGCCTCCTGCAGAGAACCGTAACAACCATTACACGTTACATAGACGTCCAAACCCATCATATCCGCCAATGTGACATTCCTTGCCGCTATGAGAAGCCATGTGTTCAGGTCGAACGAGCCAAAGACTCCTGGTGCAGGACAACAGCTTGCCCCATCCAGATCTCTCGTCTCTATATCAAATTTCTTCAAAACTTTCACCGTGGCAGCCTCTATCCCAGGATACCTGTTTGGTGTTATGCATCCAAGAAAATAAGCGTATTCTTTCATTTATTTTTCCTCCCTATCCTCCAGATTCATCGTATTCCAATCGAATCCAACCAGTTTATCAAATTTCATCTTCTTTGATATATCCTGAATCGCCTTCAATGCCTCCGGATATTTGTGCGTGGTTGGAGGTATCTCTGATAGTCCCAGTTTCTTTCTCAACTTTTTTGTGGCATCGTTTATCGGAACGGCGTGCCCGGTCTTAATCACGTACATGGCAGTAGCTCTGTGTGCCTTTGACATGTGCCCCTCTTTTGCCGCCACGTTTCTTAATGCCCTTATTACATCAGTCGTCTTCACCTCTCTCGGACATCGCTCGTAGCATGTATAACACGTCGTGCATAGCCAAATGTCCGGATCTTCAAGGATAGATCGGTCGCCAGATTGGACCTTATTCATCAATCTTCTCGTTCTGTATCCCGTTATTCTCCCGGATGGACAACTTCCGGTGCACTTTCCGCACTGCATACACGCATACAGACTATCGACCGTATCTTTTCCGAATACCCATCCGCACTCCTCTATATCCTCGACGAGACTCAATTGCTGTGCCTCCCCATCAGACCGATCGCCTTTGCGGCTGCGGCGCCACCCTGCATGATAGAATCAGCGATCTCTTTCGGTCCCTGGCAACAGCCAGCCAGAAAGATTCCTTCCTTCTCCGTTTCGACAGGATCATACAGGTTCTTCTCAACGAAAAATCCGCACTCATCCACTTTTATTCCCAAAGTCTCTGCCAATTCAGAGGAATCCTCTCTTGGTTCTACCCCGACCGCAAGCACGATCATATCTGCGGCAGATTCATAAGGTTCTGAGAGTAAGGTATCTTCTGCTCTAAGAACAAGATTGCCTCCATTGCTATAGACCTCTGCGGCAACACCGCGCCTGTAGAGCACCTGCTTCTTCTGCACCTCTTCATAAAATTGTTCACACCCCTTTCCAAAAGCCCTCATATCTATGTAACAGACAGAGATCTCGGCGTTGGGTAATTTTTCTCGGAGCATATACGCCTCTTTTGCCGTGTACATGCAGCAGATCCTGGAGCAGTAGGGGTTCCCCACCTTCTTATCTCTGGAACCGATGCAGTGGGCAAATACTACGGATTTTGGCTCTTCTCCGTTTATGATAATCTTTCCACCTGTTGGACCATCCTCATCCAGTATCCTCTCCAGTTCTAATGAGGTGATCACACCATCATACTTGTCATACGCTAACTCCGGCCTTAGGTTCGGGTCGAACGGATCAAAACCCGTGGCAACCACTACGCTACCTACATCTATCTCTATCGTCTCTGCCTTTTGATCGAAATTTATCCCGTCACAGACCTCTTTACATCTGCTACAACTGCCGTCTTTGAAGTGCAAACAATTAGTTTCATCGATCACACACCCATCTGGAACGGCATAAGAGAAGGGAACAAATATCGCCTTTCTCTTGTCAAGCCTTTCGTTAAATTCATTTGGAACCTCGACAGGACAGACCTCGATACATTTTTCGCACGACTTGCCCTCAGGAACGTATCGCGGCTTCTTCTCTATCTTAACTTTGAAGTTGCCCGTTTCACCCTCTAGACCTAATACCTCTGAATTTGTCAGGAGCGTTATCCGCCCGTGATTATACACCTCCTCCATCAGAGGTTTTAAGACATCCTTTATATTGATAAGATCTGGGTAGCTCTTTACGATCTGCGCCGATCTGCCGCCGATAGAAAAATCCCTCTCGACTAAATAGACGTCAAACCCTGCGTTTGCGATGTCCAATGCCGCCCGAAGACCCGCCACCCCACCACCGATTACAAGCCCTTTCATTTTTAACCTCTTCAAAAAATCTTTACACGACTCAGGACTTCAACTCTTTGATCTTCTCTGTAAGCGCTGGCATCACTTTGAGCAGATCATCAACAATTCCATACTGTGCCACCGAGAATATGGGCGCTTTGATATCTTTATTTATCGCCACGATCATGGTGGCCCCCTTCATACCAGCAACGTGCTGAAACGCCCCGCTTATACCAAACGCCAGGTAAAACTTTGGTTTAACCGTTTTACCGGAAGTTCCCACCTGTCTATCCTTCGGAAGCCAATCATAATCCACGACTGGCCTGGAACACGATACCACACCACCGACGGCATCTGCAAGTTCTTCTGCCATAGGCAGGTTATCCTTATCCTTAATCCCTCTTCCAACCGATATCAGAACGTCTGCCTGCGTGATATCCACAGCGCCTGCTACCGGTTCGACGAATTCTAAGAATTTTTTATTCTCTATCGCTTCCTTAAGGGGGGAATCCACCTTTGTGATCTCTCCGTTCTTCTCTTCAAGATCGGCCGCGGAGAACTCTCCAGATCTTATCGCGATGACGGAAGTCTCCGCCTCCCCAAGAACCAGATCTGAAAGCACCTTTCCGTTATATACCGATCTCATCACCTTTATTCTTCCACCTTCTTCGCTGATCCCAACAACGTCGGTGGCTATCGGGGAATCGAGATCTATTGCCAACGCGGGAGCTATGTCCATACCCATAGACGTATTCCCCATCAGAAAGACCTTCGGTTTATCCTTCTTTATAAGCTCCCCTATGACCTGGGTATATGCCTCGGTGTTATTCTCGATCCTTTCGTCTTCCACCACTAACACCTTATCTGCATATTTCGCTACCTTCTCTGCATGATCTCCCAAGTCCTTTCCTAGTAAAATCGCAACCACTTCATCATTCAATCTTCTAGCTGCAGAGATCGATTCGAAGGTGACATCCATCAATTCACCCCGCCTGTGCTCTGCCAACACATATACAGTCATTTAGAACGCCCCCTTCTCCTTCAATAGCGAAGCAAGTTTTGCCGCCGCCTCCTCTGGAGAACCTCCAATGATCTCCGCGATCTTGCCCGGTGGTGGTAGATACATCTTTTCGAGGCTTAGCATCGGTTTGACCTCAGTTACTCCAACATCCGCTGGGGTCATCACCTTCAATTCCTTCTTTCTCGCCTTTCTGATACCTGATATTGAGACGTATCTCGGCTCATTGATCCCCGTCTGGATGGTGAAGAGTGCGGGTAACTTTATCTCATAAATTTCGTTTAGACCGCCCTCAAGCTCCCTGCTCGTTTTGGTCCTCCCGTCCAGCACCTCTATTCCATTCACCATTGCTGCATGAGATATGCCAAGCATCCTTGCAACCATAACCCCGGTCACTCCAGAGTTAAAGTCACCCGATTGAGCACCGAAGAGAACAAGATCAAATTTTTGATCCTTTATCAACGTATAAAGAACATTTGCAAGGACGAATGAATCTTCAGGATCCTCCATGTCTAACCTTATCGCTTTATCTGCACCCATTGCAAGGCTTCTCCTCAGTATATCCTCCTTATCTTTACCACCCACCGTTACCACCGTGACAGTCCCTTCATCTTCCTCTTTCAATCTTATTGCCTCTTCCACTGCATAGTTGTCCCACTCGTTTATGGCGAAGGTCAACCTTTCCTTATTTATCTCTCTTCCACCTGCACCGACCGATACATCCGCTTCTGCCGTATCCGGAACTTTTTTTACACACACAATTACGTCCATTTTGTACCTCCCATTCACTTCAAAACTTCATCTAAAATTTCAAATATATCCATTACCCGCATAGTCTCTTCGTATCCTGCCGTAGCACGTGCATCTTCTAGTGTAGAGAGGCAGAACGGGCATGCAACTGCGATTACAGTTGCCTCATCTCTATTTGCATCATTAACCCGGATGATGGAATTCCTTTCTCCTGTTCCCGTCCCCTCAGCCCACATTCTTCCTCCACCCCCCTCACAACAGAGACTCCGATCCTCCCTCCTATCAAATTCTATACATCTTGCACCCGGTATTATATTTAATATCTTTCTCGGTGGCTCAAAGATGTTATTTCTCTTGCCGAGATAGCAGGGATCATGATAGATCACCGTCTCACTAAACTCGTTCATCATCTCCCCGTCCAATCTTCCATCATCGATCAATTCTTCCAGGATTTGAGTGTAGTGTTTCACCTCGAGTTCTATATCGGGTATCTCCGCGTCATCTTCTTTAAGTCTTTTGGCACATTCCGGATAATCGTTCACGAATGTGTTATACGCATGGGGGGAGAGTGTGATGATCTTTGATATACTGAACTCATCGAATAAGTTTAAGTTGTCCTCGACGAGCATCTCGAAGAGACCTGTTTCGCCCATCATCCTTGGTTCACTGCCGCAACAGGGCTCCTCCTCCCCAAGAATGCCAAAATCCACTCCAAGCTTCGTTAAGACATTTATGGCCGCTCTACTCACGGATTGAATCCTTGGATCATAAGAGGCAGTGCAACCGATATATAGCAGATATTCCGCATCTTCGCCCTCAGAAATATTCTTAACTTTTACATCGAGATCTTCAAGCCACTCCGCCCTCTTTGATTTAGGACGACCCCATGGGTTGTTATTTGTCCCAACACTCTCAAGGGCATCTCTCACCGTTATAGGGATTGTGCCTCCTTCCACCAGAGACGATCTCATTCCAACGATGACTTCCGCGGGCTTGAGGTCTCTCGGGCACCTCACCGTACAGATACCACACGAAGTGCAATCCCAAATCTCTTCGTGTTTCTCTAATTCCCCGTTTTCGTTGAGAATGGCGATTCTCATAAGTTCTCTGATATTAAGATCTGATCTTAAGGAGACGGCGCAACTTCCGGTACACTTCCCACATTGCATACACGCATATACGTCGTATGCCTCATCAAAATTACCCTCTTCAACCTCCATCATTTCTATCAGCTCTTTATTACTGAAGGTTTTTAAAAAAGGTTTAACATTTAAAATTTTCCCTTATAATACCTCGTTGAATAAAAAACGCAATTACCCTCTCACAAAAAATTTAAAGACCGATCAATGTGCTCAAAAACCAAAGGTTTTTGGCATACGGAAATCTCCGATTTCCGACTATATCACCATCTCTTCAACACATCCTTCAACTCCTCTGCCTTCTTCTTTAACTTTATTACTGTTTCTTCTCTGCCTCTCTTCTCTCCAATGATATTCACAAAGGCACTTCCAACCACGACCCCATCCGCTCCTGCTCTTATGAGAGATTCGGCATCTTTAGGATTGGATATCCCAAAACCGACGCAGAGTGGATTTTTACAGATCCTCTTTGCTCTCTTCAAGAGCAGAAACGCCTCTTTGCTTATCTCATCTCTCGCACCCGTCGTCCCATACAAGGAGATCAGATAGAGAAAACCGCTGGTGGCGTGGTCTATCTCCTTCATTCTCTCA
Source organism: Candidatus Methanolliviera hydrocarbonicum (assembly GCA_004212085.1). GTDB lineage: Archaea > Halobacteriota > Methanoliparia > Methanoliparales > Methanoliparaceae > Methanolliviera > Methanolliviera hydrocarbonicum. The sequence continues at coordinate 1,171 of RXIL01000035.1, read as the reverse complement.
TCTGATGTGTTCGGCGCGGATAAAAATATCGTCTGAAAATTAAGTTCTCTACATCGCTCTATATACTCTCTTCCTTCTTCCACCGGCAGATCAACGATGATTAGACCGTCTGCTCCTGCCCTTTTCGCTTCCAGCAAAAATTTTTCCATGCCTCTCACATAGATCGAATTGTAATACGTCATCAGCACGAGTGGTTTCTCAGATTCCTCTTTGAATCTTTCCACGATCTCGAAGGTATCAGCTACCCTAAAATCATTCTTCAAAGCCCTGATATCAGCGGCCTGGATCGTCTTTCCATCTGCCACCGGGTCGGAGAATGGGATGCCGAGTTCGAGTATATCCGCACTGTCGCAGAGTGCCTTCAGATATTCGACGGTTAAGTCTTTATTCTGATCTCCGGCAGTTATGAACGTTACAAGTGCCCCCTCACCTCTTTCTCGTAACTCCGAGATCTTATCCGAAAAATTCTTCTTCATCTTTTATTTACCTAATATTTCTTTTGTTTTTAAAGTCCGATCGGAGATCGGACCCCAAGTTGAAAGAGTGGAACTCTTCGAGTGCATCCTTGACGATTCCCACATCCTTGTCCCCTCTGCCGGAGAGACAGACAACTATAATATCGTCTCTCTCCATCGCTCCCGCAATCCTCATCGCATACGAAACGGCATGAGCAGATTCAAGCGCAGGAACTATCCCCTCTTTCCTCGAAAGCTTCAAAAATGCTTCCAAAGCCTCTTCATCCGTTACGGATGTATATTCCGCCCTGCCACTATCTTTCAAAAAGGCGTGCTCCGGGCCCACACCCGGATAGTCTAATCCTGGAGCGATGCTGTGCGTCTGGAGTATCTGTCCATCATCGTCTTGAAGGAGATATGAGAGAGCGCCGTGAAGAACTCCTTTTTCTCCGGCGCACAAACTGGCTGCATGTTTGCCCGTATTAATTCCTCTTCCTCCAGCTTCCACCCCAATCAGTCTAACATCGTCTTCCAAGAACGGATGAAAACTTCCGATGGCATTGCTCCCTCCTCCGACGCAGGCGACGATCGAGGATGGAAGACGCCCCTCCTTCTCCAATATCTGACCCCTCATCTCCCTTCCTATGACGGATTGAAGATCTCGAATAATCGTTGGATAGGGATGTGGCCCAACGACGGAGCCTAATAGATAGTAT
>RXIL01000001.1 GCA_004212085.1 Candidatus Methanolliviera hydrocarbonicum | reverse complement strand
CAAAGAGAGGCATCGGAAGGCAGAAAGCGCATGAGATATTGAGAATAATGGCTATGGAAGTTTATAGAACCAGAGAAAAACCAAAAGATGCTCTCTTGCGAGACGATACGGTAAAAAAATATTTCAAAGAAGGAGAGATCGATGAGATATTAGATCCAAAAAATTACATTGGAATGTCCAAAGAGATCGTTGAAAACGTCTTAGATAGGTTAAATGAGAGATACAATATAAAAGGGAATAAAATATGAAGAGGCCACTTGGCATTCTTACATGACTGGATAGGGTTTTCATGTCGGCTTTCATAAGATTCTCATTCGGTTGGGATAGTCTTCAATCTAGAACTGATAGAAATTTATAAATATTGGAAACGCCATTTAAAGAATGTTATGAAATATAGGTTCCTAGCCGTTCTCGTCTGCGTCTTATTGAGTNGTACGATAGCCACTTCTGTTGCCTGCGACCGCTCTCATGACGACTCTACGCCAACATCATCACAACCGTATGAAATCAAGGTACAGTATATAGAAGCATCGAGCGATTATGAATACGGTGTAAAGGCGGGAAGGATGTACGCGGGTATGATCAAGCTGTTGCCCTCCATCTTGCCCGATCAACTTGCTAATATGGGGATGCCATCTCTCTCTCCAGATCACATCGAGTATGTGAAAACGTACTACCCAGAATATCTCGAGCGAATGAAAGGGGTACAGAGGGCAACCGCCGTCCCGCCACAGGATTTAATGCTCATTGGGGCAGCCCTCGGATCCTACGCTGGATGCACGACCAGCGCCTCTTCCCCACCGGCCACGTTGAACGATGATGTTATACTGACGTGGAACTGCGATCTTCCTATAAGTACAAAAATATTGCTGAAAGATATCTCTTCATCCCCGGAGGTCGACGCGCCCGTCCTCTTCGGAAAGCCCTTGTTATACATCAGGGATATCACAGGCCACAACAAGGTCTTCTGCATCGGAATACCCGGCGTCTTAGAGTTACCTCTGATCAACGATAAGGGCTTGGCATTCGTCGGCAATGCTGTCTCGATGAAGGACGATGGCCCCGGACTTTCGGACATTGAGATACTGAATGCGGTGATGGATCGATCTTCGACCGTGGAAGAGGCTGCAGAACTTATAAAAAATTCACCAAGATTCACATCGGACAAAGCGTCTCTCTGCAACCTAAATTACCTATTTGCAGATGCAAATGGGGGAATTGCCAGTATCGAGGCTACAAATAAATACTTTGCAGTCAAATATGGAAAAGAAACAAACGGCATCCTTGCACAGGCGAATCATCATCAATGGCTCGATTTTAGAAAGACGGGTGCACCAAATGCGAACCCTCAGCCATACGGCTATCGCTCCTCATGGATACGCGCGAGGAGAATGTGGGATCTGCTCGAAGAGAATAGTGGAAAGATCGATCTGGATACCGCGATGGGTTTTACGAGAGATACCGCAAACGGCCCCGAACCTGGAAGGGGTGGATACTACTCGATATGTAGATACGGGTCGAGAGACGCGGAAGAGAAGATACCGGACGCCCCATCGCTCTATAAGGAAGATAGTACGATTCTCGCATTCGTGATTCAACCGAGAGAACGGGTGGTGTGGTACTGCGGTACACACCCGGATGAGGCACCGTATATCAAGATCGATTTAAGCGAACACTTCGGAAAAGATACAGAGAAGATTAAGGTGCAAGAGCATGTGATGATGTTCACTCCACCACAGATGCCACCATTGGAAGAGGTACCGAAAGAAAAGGTCGAAAAAAGGGAGGAGGGCATCTCCCTCCCGCCGATCATAGGAAAGATCGCACAACTGCCGCTGTGTGCATCTTCCTTCCTAAATATCTCGTGTAGTTATTGCTGCCCGTTTGATCCTACACCGTGTCTAAGGCCAATCATCAGGCAGTTATTTAGCCAAAGGTAATTTTTCGATCCACTTATTCAATGATGCACAGTAGCGGGGATCACAGTCCTTAAAGCAACCGATACAGGCCGACATCTCATCGCCAGAGAAGAGAGAGTTAAATAGCTCCCTTTTGACGGGCGTTATTTTATAAACTCGAGATTTACCTACTTTGACCCACTCTCTCTTTATGAGCCCTCCCCTCTCGAGTTGGATCAGAATTTTAGAACAAATACTGCTCGTTATGCCAAATTTATTCCCCAAATCTTTTTGTAGAACTCCATCGCCACTTCTAATCTCTCTCAATATTCTATCCCTCAAGGACTCCTCTGGCATCCGATTCAATCTCCTCGCTTAAGTCTTGAAAACCTTCGGTTTTCGAGTTTTGCAAATCTCCGATTTGCAAAGTGATCATCATTCTTTTGCAGGACAGATAAAAACGATATTATTCCCCCTTAATACCACAGAACCGAGTTTTCTGGTTCTCTNTTCATCTAATATCTCCATNGTNTCCTCCAAATGGAGATTCATATAATCGTCAACACTTCTGAGTACTCCCTCGAGAACGTATTTCCCCCTCTTCATCTCCACTTGAATCTTCTTATTAACCCAAGACTGCACTTTTTTTGATGGTAACATCGCCAAAAATCCCACCCTCCTTTTTTTCCTGTTATATGTTATCTTTTACCTAACCATTGGCTTCTCTCTCAAGGTTCAAAAGCTTTTTCTTAATTTCTACCCCATATTTATATCCCCCTATATTATTCTTACCGATCACCCTATGACAGGGGGTTATGAGGGGCGTTCTATTTTTTGAAAGTGCATTCCCAACGGCTCTCGCACCTCTCATATTTCCTTTGTTTCCAAAAACCCGGCAGGCCAGATCGGAATAAAAAATTTCTTTCCCAAAAGGTATCTTCCTTGCCTCCTCCAAAACTCTCCATTCAAAATCCGTGTAAAATGATGAATCCACCTCATATTTGGAAAAATCCGGGTCATCTCCTTCTAAATAACCTTTTAAATCCTGCAAGATGGAATGTGCTAATCTACCATCTTTTTCTCTCCGGTGATGATCGGATAATGAGACCTCTTCTACCTTGTCGCACCGGCATCTCACGCATACGTAAAGATTTAAAAGATCAGAATAAAAAGAATCACACGTATCTATCTTTTGCATATACCACATCCACTCCAGCCTCTTCAAGATATTCTATGCCCCTTTTATCTGGATACTTCTCTGAATAGACCACCCTTTTTATGTGGGCATTTATGAGCATCTTCGCGCAGAGGCTACACGGTTGATGCGTGCAGTAAAGTGTCGCCCCTTCGGTGCTTATGCCGTGAAGGGCAGCTTGAATTATTGCGTTCTGTTCTGCGTGCACCCCTCTGCATATCTCCTGATTCTCTCCGGAAGGAATGTTATTTTCATCCCTCAAACAGCCTATATCTAAACAATGGGGAAGACCGCTCGGGGCACCGTTGTATCCCGTGGTGAGAATCCTCTTATCTCTAACGATGACGGCACCTACATGATTTCTAAGACAGGTAGATCGCTTGGCAACAACTTTGGCAATCTCCATGAAATATTCATCTATACCTGGCCGTGCTGAATTGTGAAAAATATTTGGCATTTGAAAATCTCCGATTTTCAAGTTTGCAAATCAAAGATTTGCAACCATGCACTCCTCTTTAAGTCTATTCTTCTTTTGCTCATATAGATAAAACTTATCTCCTCAAGAATGTTATACAATCGTCCAAGAATGAGAAAAAATTTATATCATATATAAAAGAAAAGTAGGTAATAAGGAGGATGAAAAAAGAGAGAGGAAGATGAAGACAAGAATGGAGGATTTGAGGCATGGGACTGAGCTGTTGAAACGCGGTTTTGCCAAGATGCAGAAGGGTGGCGTCATAATGGACGTCACAAATGTGGAACAGTCCATAATAGCGGAAGATGCCGGAGCGGTTGCGGTGATGTCGTTACACGCAGTTCCAGCAGATATCCGTAAGATGGGTGGCGTGGCAAGGATGGCAGATCCAGCGATCATCGAGGCGATCATGGGTGCGGTCACGATCCCTGTGATGGCAAAGGTGAGGATCGGACATTTCGTAGAGGCGGAGATACTCGAGGCGTTGGGTGTCGATATGATCGACGAATCGGAGGTACTAACGCCTGTGGATGAGCACCATATCGACAAAAGGGGATTTAATATCCCATTCGTCTGTGGCGCGAGGGATCTCGGAGAGGCGCTCAGACGAATAGACGAAGGCGCTGCGATGGTCAGAACAAAAGGTGAGGCGGGAACAGGAGACGTGAAAGAGGCGGTGAGGCATATGAAGATCATACTGGGGGAGATAAGATCGCTTAAAGGGAAAGATGAGGAGGAGTTACACGATGCCGCAAAGAGATTGGTTGCCCCCCATGAGATCGTTTTCGAGACCGCCAGGTTACAGAGACTGCCCGTGGTAAATTTTGCGGCTGGTGGTATTGCAACACCCGCAGATGCCGCTTTGATGATGAAACTCGGGGCAGACGGTATCTTCGTTGGTTCGGGGATATTTAAGTCGGAAGATCCTCAAAATATGGCAAATGCCATTGTAGAAGCGGTAAATAATTATGATAACCCGTCTAAGCTTGCCGAGATCTCCAAGGGATTAAGCGGAGCGATGAAGGGAATCGATGTGGGAACGCTTTCGAGCGAAGAGATGCTGCAGACGAGGGGGATGTAAAAAGAGTGAGGCTAGGCGTCATATCGATACAGGGAAATGTAAGTGAACATATAGACGCGTTTAGAAAGGTCTTTGATGGTGAAGTGATGAGGGTACAGAATCGTGGCGATGCGAGATGCTGTGACGGCCTGGTTATCCCGGGAGGTGAAAGTACCACCATCGGGAAGGCATTGGAGATGAAAGGTATGAGGGATGAGATAAAAAAGCTTGGAGAAGATGGAACTCCGATGATGGGTACCTGCGCAGGTCTGATTTTACTATCAAAAGAGGTTTATGGGGGGGAAAGAAGTGATCTGCTTGGACTATTAGGTGTGACCATCGAAAGAAATGCTTACGGAAGACAGAGAGAGTCTTTTGAGGCTGAAATATGCGCGGATTCAATCGGGAAAGCTCCGTTTAATGCCGTATTCATCAGGGCTCCCCTGATAAGAGGAGTTGACAACGGGGTGAAGGTCCTGGCTGAATACGATGGAAGACCTGTGGCGGTCAGAGAGAAAAATATTCTTGGTTTGAGTTTTCATCCGGAGCTATCCGAAGATTTGAGGTTTCAAAAGCTCTTTTTAGAGATGGTAGAATCGAGTTAAAAAAAGAGGCGATAGAAATAGTACAGAAAGAGTCGTTGGAATACCATGTAAAAAAGCCATCGAAGACGCTTCAAATTTTACAAACTATCAACTACCAACGGCGATCATCTCAATTTCACTGCGGTTCCATAAACAAGGATCTCAGCCGCACTTTGCATAATCGCAGAGGTCATGAATCTCACGTTTATAACAGCATCAGCACCCATCTCTTCCGCTTTTTCCACCATCCTTTTGAGTGCAATCTCCCTCGCTTCGCTCAGCATTTCCGTGTATTCCGTTATCTCTCCTCCAACCAGTTGTTTAAAACCGGCTCTTATATCCTTTCCTATATGCTTCGATTGTATCGTGTTTCCCCTTACAAGCCTCAATACCTGCGTTATCTCTTTTCCTGGAACGAAGTCAGTGTTTACAACGATCATGGTCTCAAATCCTCCTCAGTTATCTCCTCCTTCATCTTCTTATATTCCCTATACCTTTCAACAGAGATCTCTACTATCAGTATCACGGCACCAATGATTAACAGGGTCGTTCCGATTCTTACGCCAAGCAGCATGGTGGCATCTTCAACATCTGGGTTATAAATGGGGTACACGCTATAGCTACACAGAACGATCATCCCAACGAGGAATATTCCAACTCCGATCCATCTTGTAGGCTTCACTTTTTTACACCTGATGAAAGCCCCAATGCAGTCACAAATCTTCGATTTTTTAGGAACTTTAGCTTGGAGAGTATGCCAGGTCTAAATAATTTCCCTTTTCCCAAGTTTTCTTTCTTGTTGTTCCTTCAGTTACACATCAAATTTTACGATGCTGGGCACACATGGGAAACAGATCTATCCTCCCTGCCCCACTCCAAGATCTCCCAACGAACCTTTTAATTGCTCCTGAAGCTGATTAAACCTCTTCTCTATCCTCTCCCCCTGTCTCTCGAGCGTCTGTTTTCTTATATCCAACATCTCCTTCTTCTCACCTAACTCACTCTTTGCCGTCTCCTTGTCCGTCTTCACAAGAATCTCTCCGACACCCTTATAGACGAGGTCGTCTTTTGTCTTCTCGAGTTCTTCCAAAGCTTTTTCAGTCTCTTTTAACGTCGCCTCTATCTGCATTTTTTGCTCTTGCATCGCTTGGGACTGCTGTTGCAACTGTTGTAGCTGCATGAGCTGATTTTGCACCTGCGGTGGTAACTTCTCATCCATTTATATCACCTCTATCAACCAGATCTATCATATCTTCGATCACCTTGATCAATCTTAAGCCAGTATTTAAAGAGGCTCTGAGCGAGACGATGTTTCCAGCCGCGACCGTCAAGCATAGATATCTTCTCGACCTTATTAACTTTACTCTTATATCCGCGCCTTTGTGTGGATCATCGCTCTCTTGAGCCATACATCTATATATCGCTTCCCCAAAATTCGGTTCTGCTTCGAAGGATATCTCCGCTTCGCACTTACATTTCATCTTGAGGTACTGCGAGTAGTCGCAAATCGAAGATTTTTGAGCACATCATTCCGCTTTAACTTTTTTGACCGATGCCACTGCCCTCTCTTTCAAGAAGATGTGGCATCCACAATATGGACACCTTATACCTCTATAAATATCGATCTCCACGCCTCTTTTACATCTCGCGCACCGGTACAATCACCGTTCCTCCTTTATCTTACCATGCTCGTCAAAGTATGAAGACGCGGGAGTTTTTGGCAGATAAGATCCACCGGTAAAGGTATATCCGCATTTGGAGCATCTCCATATACCCGTGCCTATTCTATTCACGGCGTACCTTTCACATCCCGGGCATCTGTGCTTCATCTTCATCTTACTTTCCAGATCAGCAACCAATTTGCGTCCTTTTCTTCCATATCTTGCCCCATATTTCCCAGCAGACCTCGTCTTCTTACCTTTCTTTGTTATTTTAACCATCTTTTACTCCCTATTCTTATAATTTCTTCCTCAATTCTCCAGCTAACCTGCGAGAGGAATCAACTATTTGGGAGATATCCCCAAATGGTATTTTTCCGGCGCCTCTCTTCTGTATGCCAGATATGTCCCCGTTAGCGTTTGTCGTAACAGTTAATTCAATATTTGATGCATCTTCCTCATCCAGACAGGGATCAAAGACTATTTCACCCCCTATCTCAGCACATGTGGTGGCTAGAGGGGTATCTTTTATAAGCAATGCCTCATCCTCTTCCCCAACCTCATATCGGACATAGGGAAGCTTTGTATTCGTTAATGCAGCCATAGATGCAAGTGCAGAAGCGTCTATGAGGTTTCCATCATGATCCAGGATGTGTATATCTATAAAAATTATCCAGACCTTACCCCCCTCCTCTAGACAGAGTTTTTCTAACTCTATAGCGTGTGATCCCCGTATGCCCTTATCGACGACTCTTGCCAGTTCCACACCGTTCTCATTTGGAGGTCCCGCTTCAAATGAAGGGGAGGCAAGTGGAACCAACTCCGCATTTGTGATGATGACGCCTTTATCTGGCGTATCTGGAAAGGGCTCTCCGATCTGTGCTTTTATTCCAGCCAAAACATCTGTATTCCCGATCTTAACCCTTGCAGATCCCTCTGCCCTCGCTATAATCCCCGTTTCTACGGAAACATCTCTATATTCATCGGCCTTTCTTCCGCCGATCCTATCGCCATTTTTTATCAATCTATAGATATAGTCACGGCGAACTTCGGATAAAATATTTTCACTCATTTAATCACTACATGATTTCTCATATTTTTCAATTAAACTTCTTCTCTGAAGTTTATAGACGGATTCACATCCCTTCTTGGCAAAATTTAGAGCTTTTATAAATTCTTCCCCCGTGAGATTGCCATCCATCTGAAGTAGAGTTATATCCCCCGTCTCCGTTATCATCGCGACCGGCATATCTGCCTCTCCATAGTTATCTTCTTCTCTGATTAGATCCAAAATGACTTCTCCGTCCGCTTTTCCTACCGATATCGCAGAGACAAGATTTTTCATGGGTATCCCAGCATCGGCCAATGCCACCGATGCGGCAGTTATCCCTGTGGTTCTTGTCCCAGCATCGGCCTGTAAAATCTCCACAAAGATATCTATAGATGATCTGGGGAAATATTCGAGCATCAAAACAGGTGCCAACGCTTCTCTGCTGACCTTAGATATCTCCACACTTCTTCTATCCGGCCCCGGCCTCTTCCTATCCTCCACCGAAAAAGACGCCATATTATAACGGTATTTTATTATCGCTTTGCGAGAGTCTTGTAGATGACGAGGGTGTGCCTCTCTTGGTCCATAAACGGCTGCAAGAACTTTATTTCCCCCCCACTCTATATAGCACGAACCATCTGCCCGGTTCAATACACCCGCCTCGATCTTTATCGGCCTGATCTCGTCAGGCCCTCTTCCGTCCAATCTAACTCCATCATTTATCAGTTTTTCCGGTCTATTTTGCATTTTTACCCTTACCCTTCTTTTTCTCTTTGATGAACCTATCTATCCTATCCGCAAGTCTATTGGCATGAGCATCTCTCTCGATTTTAAGGATCGTCTCTGCGGCCAATTCGATCTTCTCGTCGCTTCCACTCAGCCATATCCTCCCATTCTGCCCGATGAATATGTTGCAGCCGATCTTTTTCTTGATGAGGTTTATCATAGAACCGCCTTTGCCTATAACCCGCGGAATCTTTGTATGAGCGATCTCAATCACCACCCCCTCCCTTATAACCGCACACTTTCTGTCATCCATCGCTAAGTTGATCCTCATGGGGAATTCTACTTCCTTTATCCTCGTGATGACCATCTCCCCCACCCTCATCTCTTTTTGCATATCCTCTTTCTCTATCCTCTTAGGATAATTAGAGAGACGGAGCAGACCCTCATAAGGAGAATTTATATCCATTATCCACATCGAGAAGGTAGACTCTATGACCTTACCGATCACGAGATCCCCCGCCTTTGGGCGATATTTTCCTGATAGGGGTATCACCTCGACCTCTTTTTTATCGCGCTTCACCAATCCATAAACCATCGAGTAAACCCGGTTCTCCTCGACGAATGTTCCTTCTCCAGCCGTGACACCTTCCCCCAAAAAGCACCCCGGTATAACAACTTCTTCACTCATCTTTATCTTTCCAACCTTTTGAGTAATTTGGTCTCTGCCTCCCCATTGGAAAGCTTGTTGACCAGTCCATAAAAATCGCTCTGTAAAGCTGCCGATGTCTCAACGACAGCCACCCAGGAACCATCATTTCTCCACTCTTCCTTTAAAATTTTTCCAAAATTATTTATCTCACCATAAGATTTTCCCGCATATTCTGCCGGAATTCGGATAGCTACTCTAATATTCTCAAATTTTATCGGTATTATTGGTCTTATAGCCTTTACTGCTTCTTTTACGAGCAGATCAGTACTTTTCATCGGATCTATGTTAATCTTGGCTTCCTCCATCGCCCTTTCTATCCTGGATGGCGGATGTGGTGTCTTTGTCTGCGGATTTATCGCATCTCTTGCGATTAAAGATACAACCTGTCTCCTCTTCTTCTCTCGCATCTCCTTTCGCTGTTTTGTAGTGAGATTTACCTCTCCTTTATGTATTATCTCCTTTGCCACAGCATAGACGTCTTCTGTTCCGAATATCTCCTTAAGAGAATTCTCGGATACTTTTTTCCCAGTTTGAGCATCCTCAAAGATCTCTTCTACCGCCAATAGTTTATCGAGATCGAGATCCTCGACCTCCCCATTACGCAGAGATAAAGAGAGATCAGGATCGGCGTATATCTCAAATTTCTTTCCGTGACTCTTATATCTGACGATCACGGCATCGTCTAACGTTACCAAAAGATCACTCCTCTTTTTCCTCTCCCTTATCCTTCTCTTCTTCCTTATGCATCCACTTCACTCTTTCAACGTACTCTCTCACCTTCTCCGGATCCATCTTTTTAACTTTGGCGTCTTCTCTTTTGACGTAACCTATCTCAACCGTCGAGGCGTCTAGCTTATCCTTTGCAACCTCGTAAAGGGCATCCAATCCCATAAGTATGGAACCTTCAAAGGTTATATTCTCGTCAGCCCGCTCCTCAAAAATTTTCATCGCGGAGTTCCTTCCCTCTCCGATGCTGGTGGCTCTGTATTCCATTAAGGCACCACTCGGATCGGTCTCGAATAGTCTCGGTCTGCCGTTGCCCACACCTGCAATCAAGAGGGCAGTTCCATAAGGTCTCACTCCACCGAACTGTGTGTATTGCTGTTTATGGTCGCATATCTTCTTTGCCAGCACCTCCACCCCTATGGGCTCACTATATGTCATTCTGTTAACTTGGCACTCCATTCGAGCCCTATCTATCAAAACACGGGCATCAGCCACCAAACCGGACGTGGCGATCGCGATGTGATCGTCTATATTGAATATCTTTTCAATCGACTCCGGGACGAGTAGTTTACTCGTTATCCTCTTATCAACGAGCAGAACCACCCCTTCATCTGATATAATTCCCACAGCAGTGGTACCCCTTTTAACAGCTTCTCTTGCATATTCTACTTGAAATAACCTACCATCAGGGCTGAAAACAGTTATAGCCCTATCATATCCCATTTGAGGACCCATCATCTACATCACCTTTTTTTATCTTTAAAATACTTATGAGTGGCTTTTTTTATACCTCCGCTTACACCCATGATATCTATTGCCACCCTCTCATCATTTATATTATTGACCATCGTCAATACTGCCCTCACTTTATTTAGCTCTCCGCGGGAACATCTCAATATCCCTCTTCTGCCGTTCAACTCGATCATCCGCATATTACAAAGGCTCATTCCGAAAGATCCTATTAAAGATGTTCCTGAAGACCGTATAGCATCCATCAGATCTCTCTCTTTTATTTTTTTACCATCAGAGAGCATATCAAATATCACATATCGCTTCTTCTCTCGGAGAGAGGGGGGAATCTTCATCTTACGATCTCGACTCCATCCCTTATTAATCTTCCCTCTTTATATCTTCTATTTTTATCCACGATCTCCAAGGGCATCTTTAAAGATCTTAAGGATTCCTCTCTCGTCATACCAAAAAGCTCTGATAGAGCCGTCATTTGCCTGGGAGGTCTCAAATCAAACTTATTCTCCCCCCCTGTCGATAAGATCATCGGCGTTTTATACTTCCTCATCAACATTAAATTCCTCCTCATCTTCCCGAGAATCGCGGGCATCGACGTTCTACTATATATCAACGCAGTGAGACAGAAATCCATCGCCACTCCATTCTCCGCGGCAAATCTCGCGGTGATATGATCGATCCCGTGCCCACCCTCTGTATGTCTTACCAGGTTAATCTCTTTCTCTCTCGACGCCATCCGATCTATCCTATCATTTCCCCCATGAACCGCCAGTAGATCGCCTCTTCTTCTAAACTTATAAACCTTTTTTTTAAGGTTTGATAAGGAATCTGCGAATATCTCGATCCCAGAAAAAACTTTAAATTCTCTCGGAGGTATCATACTCTCAAAAATCTTCTCGTCGAATATATCGTCTTTGACGAGAACGATCGCCCCAGCGAAACCATACCTCTTCAATAACAAAAGCATCTCTTGCATATTCTCCTTTCCCTTGTAAGAGATGCAGTCGCAAAACTCCATTTCCGAGCTTACTTGTTTTTACTTTCCTTTTCTCGCATGTGCTCTGATGCTTGGCCTCGTCTTCTCCGTGCCAATTCCCTTTTTCTTAAGCCCTCTTCCCTTTTTGCCTGCGCTCGTCTTTCCACGAAAGACCCTTCGTCTGTTCGGTGATTCGCACAACCAATTGAGATCTTTGTCGTTCTTTATGGCAGGATGGTTTTTGTCAACGAATATGACTTCATACCACTTTTTTATACCGTCTTCCCCTACCCAGTAGCTATTCAAGACTTCCATATTCGGAAACTTTCTTGCCGCCCTCTCTTCTGCAATCCTCTGTATGCTCTTTCCACCCGTGATCTTATCCGTACCCATCCTCTTTGTTCTTCTGCCGTGGTTGAATCTCGATTTTCTACGTCCACCACGTCTAACACCAACCCTCGCGACGATTATCCCCCTCTTTGCCTTGTATCCAAGAGACCTCGCCCGATCTATCCTTGTGGGATGTTCTACCCTCACCACTGAAGGCTCCCTTCGCCATATCTGCATCCTCTCCCACAATAGGTTCCTAACGTAGGTCTCCTTTGGCCTTTTCCACGCATCTCCCACGTAACTGTACATCGACTTAGACATTCAAAAATCTCCTATTTTTGAGTATGCAAATCTAAGATTTGCACACATTTTAATCTCTCTTCTTGCTGACCATCATCTCTCTCAATCTTCTTCCAACTTCTTCTATCAACTCGTCTTTCTCCAGTTCCCTATACCTCTTGAGCTGATTCATGTTTGTTCTCTGCTCTAAAATGACGTCTCTCCCATATTGACCCGTCCTTATAAAATGGAGCATATCTCTCATATTCTCTTTCACTTCTTCCCCTATTATCTCTTTCCCATAGATCCTGCCTCCGTACTCAGCGGTATTGCTCACGGCGTCCCACATATTCTCAAGACCACCTTCATATATCAGATCCACGATCAGTTTAAGCTCGTTGCAACACTCAAAATAAGCTATTTCTGGTTGATAACCTGCATCTACGAGCGTATTGAAACCTGATTTTATCAATTCCACCACGCCACCGCAAAGAACAGATATTTCACCGAATAGATCGGTCTCAACCTCTTCCTTAAATGTCGTCTCGATCATACCGACCCTTCCGGAGCCGATACCCTTTCCCCACGCCAGTGCTTTCTCCATCGCATCCCCCGTGTAATCTTGATAGACTGCGACGCATGAGGGAACACCAAAACCTTCCTCATACGTGCTTCTCACGGTTGGCCCGGGAGCCTTTGGTGCAATCATCACCACATCTATCTCTGGAATGGGTTTTATGAGACCATATACCAGACTAAAGGCATGACAGACCCCCAGAGTATCGCCCTTCGATAGATTATTCCTTATCTGTCCTTCGTAAATGGCCTCGTGCATTTCATCCGGTACAGTTATTATGATCAGATCACCTTTTTTCGTGGCATCTGCAACCGAATACACATCAAATCCATCTTTCTTTGCCATATCGTATGATCTTCCTTCCCTCTGTCCAATTATCACGTTCAGTCCGGAATCCCTCATATTCAGCGCCTGATGTCTTCCCTGACTTCCGTACCCTACAACGGCGATATTCTTTTCCTCAAAGACGTCCAATTTTACATCCCTATCATAGTAGATCTTTGCCATTTAAAAATCTCCGATTTTCAATTATTTTTTACCCTTCCTTCTTTATTGTTGTTGCCTTTGCCCCTCTTGCAAGGGCAATCAACCCAGTTTGAGCCATCTCTTTGATCCCAAATCGTCTCATGAGATCTATAAATGCCCTTATCTTCTCCTCAGTTCCGGTGACCTCTATTATCAACGATTTTGGAGAGACATCTATTATCTTGGTTCTGAATATATCAGAAATCTCGATTATCTCCCCCATCGTTTCTCTATCCACGGAAACTTTTATCAACGCCAATCCTCTTCCCGTCATATCACCTGAAGATAGATCACTCACCTTTATGACGTCGATCAACTTATTCAACTGCTTCGTAACCTGTTCCAAAACCTTATCGTCTCCCCCCACCACCACCGTCAATCTGGATATCTTTGGATCTTCCGTCTCTCCGACGGCGGCACTCTCGATATTAAAACCCCGTCTGCTGAAGAGATTTATTATCCTTGAAAGAACGGCCGGTTTGTTCTCCACAAGGGCTGCCAAGACGTGTTTCATATCAATTTCCTCCGATGATCTCATCTAGAGGCGCCCCGGCCGGAACCATCGGGAATACGTTCTCCTCCTCCTCTATCCTGAAATCTATTATCGCCGGCTTATCAGTCTCTATAGCCTCTTCTATAGCCGATCTAACCTCGCTCTTCCTTGTCACCCTCGTACCGAAAGCCCCATAAGCCTCCGCGAACTTGACGAGATCGGGAAGATACCCGAGCTTCGTGCCGGAATATCTCCGCTCATAAAATAATTCCTGCCACTGCCTGACCATTCCGAGGTAGCCATTGTTGAGTACCGCCACCTTCACCGGAATATCATTTTGAACCGCAGTGGCGAGTTCTTGGCAGTTCATCTGGAAACTCCCATCTCCTGATATATCAAATACCATCTCATCTGGTTTGGCGACTTTTGCCCCGATTGCGGCTGGAAGGCCATATCCCATCGTCCCGAGTCCACCGGAAGATATGAATCTCCTCGGACGATTGCATAGATAATATTGAGCCGCCCACATCTGATTTTGTCCAACCTCTGTGACTATTATCGCTTCTCCTTTCGTAGCTTCATATAGCTCTTTTATTATATACTGTGGTTTTACCGTCTCCCCAGATTCCTCAAACGATAGAGGATACTCTTCTCTCCATCTCTTTACCTTCGCCAACCAGTCTTTCGTCTTCTCCTTCTTTATCTGAATCTTGATTTCATTGGTGATGGATGAGAGGATATTTTTTGCGTCCCCCACAATGGGAAGGTCTACCCTCACGTTCTTTCCTATCTCCGCGGGATCTATATCAATATGTATTATCTTTGCATCTGCAGCAAAGCTTTCTATCTTTCCGGTCACCCTGTCACTGAATCTTCCCCCAACGGCAATGACCAGATCGGAGTTCATCACGGAATAGTTTGCGTATCTGGTGCCGTGCATTCCGAGCATCCCCAATGAGAGCGGATGATCTTCCGGAAAAGCACCTTTTCCCATGAGCGTCGTAGTAACGGGAATCATCACCAACTCCGATAGCTCTCTTAATTCTTCATCTGCACCGGAGATTATTGTTCCCCCACCCGCTATTATGACGGGTCTCTCGGCACTTATGATCAGGTCTGCCGCCCTTTTGATCTGCTTCGGGTGCCCCCCATAAGTTGGTTTATATCCGGGCAGGTTTATCTTGATATCCTTCTTATAATCGGTCTCTGCGGTCTGCACATCCTTTGGAAGGTCTACCAGCACGGGGCCTGGTCTTCCCGTAGAAGCAATATAGAAAGCTTCTCTTAGCGTATTTTGAAGTTCTTTCACATCCGTTACGAGGTAGTTGTGCTTCGTCACCGAAAAAGTTATCCCGGTTATGTTTGCCTCCTGAAATGCGTCGTTTCCTATCAACGTCGTCGGCACCTGACCCGTCAATGCGACGACCGGGATAGAGTCCATATATGCTGTGGCTAGGCCGGTGACCAGATTCGTAGCTCCGGGCCCGGATGTAGCGATGCATACACCGACCCTACCGCTTGCCCTTGCATACCCATCCGCCGCGTGTGCCGCGGCTTGCTCATGCCTCATAAGTATATGCCTTATCTTGGAATCGTAAAATTCGTCATAGAGAGGTATCAGTACGCCGCCCGGAATGCCGAAGACCACTTCCACGCCTTCTTCCATCAATGATTCTAAGATTATTGCCGTCCCAATTTTTTTCATTAACCTCACTCCAATAACCTATTGACGCCTGCTATCACTGCCTCTATCGACGCCCTTATTATATCCACATCGACTCCACTTGTGGAGATACTTCTGCCATCTTTGATCAGTTTGACATCGACATCGACCAATGCATCCGTTCCCCCACTTATCGCATCCACATGATATTCGTCCAACGCTATATCCGTAACATCTGATATAACCTTTTTTAGTGCGTTTATGGCAGCATCCACGGGACCTATGCCGACATCAGCACCAATAATATCTTTTTTATCGATCGAGAGTCTTATCGATGCCGTCGGGGTAACGTTACTACCGCTCACGACGTTGTATTCCACAAGCTTCACCATCGGTTCTCTCTCGATCGAGAGAACATTCTCCGTTATCGCCAGGAGATCACCGTCCGTTACTTTTTTACCTTTATCTCCTATCTCTTTTATCTTTCTTAATATCTCATCCACCTGTTCCGAATTGGCATTGAACCCGAAGTCTTTTAGAGCTATCTCCACTGATGTCCTTCCCGCGTGCTTTCCGACGATTATCTTCCTCCTTCTTCCTACCATCTCCGGTTTTATCGGCTCATAAGTGGATGGATCTGTTGCTATTCCATGAACATGGATTCCCGCCTCGTGTGTGAATGCGTTACCGCCAATCATAGATTTATTTGGGGGTACAACCACCCCTGTCAACTTAGAGACCATTCTGGACAACTTGTAGAGGAGTTCGGTCTTTATACCTATCTCCTGGTTGTAGAGGAATTTTAAAGTTGCCGCCACCTCCTCAAGGCTTGCATTTCCCGCCCTCTCGCCGAGGCCGTTTACTGCCACGTGGACCTCGGATGCTCCATTTCTTAACGCGGTTATCGAATTTGCGGTTGCGAGTCCGAAATCATCGTGCGCATGAATGCTCAAAGGGATCTTTACATCAGTCGAGAGCCTCGAGAAGATCTCTTTCGTTCTTTCAGGGGTCAAAATGCCGACGGTATCGCAAAGACATGNTCTGGTCGCTTTAAGTTCTTCACCCTCTTTGAATACATCGATCAGATAATTCAAATCTGCCCTCGAAGCATCCTCTCCGCTCAATTCCACGATGAGCCCATGATCGTTTGCATATTGTATCGCCTTTGCGGTCATCTTCCTTATCTCATCTCTAATCTTATTCGTCTTTCTTATATGAAGATCCGAGACGGGGACGACTAAATGTATCGAATCGACATTACATTCGAGTGCATAATCTATATCCCTCTGAAGGGGTCTCGCGTATGTGCATATCTCCGCGTTCAGCCCCTCATCTGCTATTCTTTTTATTCCTTCTCTTTCTCCTTTCGAAACTACCGCAGATCCAGCTTCTATGATATCAACGCCTAATTCATCCAGATTCTTTGCGATGAGAAGTTTCTCCTCCTCCGTCAAAGAAACCCCTGGCGTCTGTTCTCCATCCCTCAACGTCGTATCTAAAAAGCGTATTTTATTCACGGGTCGTCCACACTCTTTTTCCCACTCTTTATTATCCATTAAAATATCTTTCTATATTCTCCAAGGAACGTGCGATGAGTTCGGCACAGTTGTTTATATCATCTAAACTCAGCACTTCGACTTGTGAATGTATATATCTCGTCGGAATACTTATCACGCTACTTGGAATGCCCGCCCTGGTCAGATGAATTGCCGTAGCATCTGTCGTCCCTCCGGCGGAAACGTCGAGCTGGTAAGGTATGTTATTATCCTCCGCCGTCTCTGTGAGCCATTCAATAACTTTTTTGGGCGCGAGTAATCCTCTTCCAGATGCATCTGCCACGGTTATGGCAGGTCCCTCATCTACCTCTATCGGAGATTCTTTCTTCTCGATTCCCGGGTGATCTCCCGGAATGGTAGTATCTATTGCAAGGGCAAGATCCGGATCGAGCCCAAACGCGGAAGTTCTGGCCCCTTTCAACCCAACCTCCTCCTGAACCGTTCCAACAGCATAGATCGTACATTTTGCTCTTACCCTTTTCATCGCCTCGATCATGACGGTGAGCCCTGCTCTGTTATCAAAGGCTTTTCCCGTAATCCTATTATTTAAAAGATCTTTTGACGCCATATCGAGTGTTATCGGCGTGCCTCTCTTTATCCCCGCTTCATCTACTTCTTTCTCGTTCTTTGCCCCTATATCGATGAACATATCATCCAACTTAATGGGCTTCTTCTCATCTTCCTTCTTCATCACGTGAGGTGGCTTAGAACCTATCACACCCAAGATGGGCCCCTTCTCACCGTGTAAGACCACCCTTGTATTTAAGAGCGATTGATCGAACCAGCCTCCAATCTCAACAAATCTTATGAACCCCTTTTCATCTATATATTTGGCCATCAACCCTATCTCGTCCATGTGAGCGGCGAGCATAACCTTCTTTTTGGAGTATTCTAAAGATTCCGAAGAGTTTTGAGCATTTTTAACGGTTATTAAATTTCCAAGTGCATCTTCTCTGATCTCATCGACGTATTTCCCGATCTCGCCCCTTAGAACTTCTCTGACAGAATCTTCATATCCGGAGATGCCGTTACTGTTGGATAATCTCTGTATAATCCTTTTAATATCGTTCATAGAATCTCCTCCTTACATTTGCTCGTAATTTTCTTCTTTTATATACCTATTCAAGTACGGTGTGTCTCTTCTTCAGATCTTTCTCGCCTTTGTTCAGTATCGTCATCAACTCAGATATGATAGCATCGGTGAAGATCAGTGTGGTATCCTCAAAGAACGTGCCAAGAGGGACAAGAGATCCGTATTCTTCCCCGTTTGGAACTTTTGGAATCACCATCACCAGATCTGAGATCTTTCCGAGGGAGGAATTCGGATTAGAAGTGATGGATGCAATCTTTACGCCAACATCCCTTGCCATCTTCACTATCTCAAGCAAAGACTTCTTCTCCCCAGAACTCGATATCGTAATCAAGAGATCCTTGTCGGAGATTGCAGGTGTAGTCGTCTCTCCCACAACGCATGTGGTGAAACCGAGGTGCATCAGCCTCATTGCAAATCCCTTTGCCACAAAACCAGATCTTCCAGCGCCCAGCAGGTATATTCGAGCGGCGTCTCTTATCGCGTTAACCAGATTTTCTGCCTGTTCCTGGTCGATCAAATCGATCGTATCACCTATCTGCTCAACGATGACTTTCATGACGTCCTCATACTTACATTTCCACTCCCTATTTTCTCTCACGCAAAAATCCTCTAATTATTGTACCCTCCAACTTGGTTCCATTTAAAAACTTTCTGATCAATCCTTCCTTCTCGCCATTAAAGATCAAGGATTCTTCCTTAATATGAGTCAATTCTATGACTTTCCCGCGCATTCCGCCCGTCACATCGTACTTCTTCCCCCCCTCAAATCTTTGATTTAGTATTGTTTTGAGATTTGATGGATTTATCTCCCTTATGATCTTTCCCTCTTTATCATAGACACCATCGACGTTCGTTGCAACTCCAATCTTTTCAATATGGTTGCAAATCGAAGATTTTTGAGCATGTGAAAATTTTCTTGCGATATAACTGACGAGCTGATCACCAGAAACGATGCAACACCCTTTCACGCAATCTGAAACGATGTCTCCATGTAAGACGGGTAAAAAACCATTCTTTACCGCTAATTCAATACATCTGATATTAAAAGAATCGATCCTTCCGTCCTTCCCTGTGATACAACTTAAGGGATGTATAGGAATCACCGGGACACCTTTATCGGCGAGGGAATCCAATATTTTTTTGTTAAGTTCGATAACCGCCCGATGCGTTTCATAAACGCCACTTTTGTTATCCGAACACAACCCTTCATTTAATTTACAGAGAGATGCCTGTGGATGACCAAAATATCCCACGCCATGGATCAAAATTAGTTCTCCCCACGATGAGGAGATCTCGCTCGTTATTCTCCCGATAACCTCCTCTCTTATCTCCTTCTCCCGAGTTAATATGCTTCCTCCAATCTTCAATATCTTCATTCAAAAATCTCCGTGTAAAAATCTTCGATTTTTATGCATGCAAATGGAACATTTGCATACGATTTTTAGGTTCACAGGTCAAAGATTTGTGATCGTCTCTCTTCCCCTAATACCCTTGCATATTAATATGACTCTCCCCTAAACTTCTTCAGCAACCAATACTTCTTCACCAAGCATATCAATGATTTTTACTGCAATTTTGGTTTTGGATCTTGGAATTTCGATCTCATATCCTCCTCTAACTAAATCATCTTTCTTTTTTGGAACGTCAGAGTAAACAATGTGGAATACTTTGCCATCGTAATTCGTATCAATTAAGACAGTATCAATCATGCATCTAAAATCAGGGATTTTTACTTTAAAGAGCCTATTGTCCATATTAAGCCTTTCAACGATCGTAGGGGAAATAAAGTTTTCTATAATTGCATTGGCCTTTGTTTTGTCAATTCTTTCAATTTTAACTTTTGCTTCGTCTGGCTTGCGAATTAAGAAACTACCATATTTTTTATCTGTTTTGAGTTCAATGATATGGATCTTATTAACTGGATGCTTTTTGTTCCACTCCTCAATCCAAGGATCAACTGACAATTCTTTGCCGAAACAAACTATGGTTATATTTCTATCTTCCTCACGTCTGATATTTAATTCATTCTGAATGAGTTGTAAATCTAAAAGCGTTAAAGGATGATTGAAATCAGTAATCTTCACTAAACTTTTTCCTAAATATCCATCAAAAAATGGATCTGTTCTTGTTCTTTGGATACCAATATGCTGAACTGCAAGTTCTATAGCTTCGGTTTGGAGAATCTTAAGGTCATAATCATTAACCCTGTAAATAGCAAATGTTGAATATTTTGTCTCTTCTTTTTTAATCTGTTCATTTATTATTTTTTGTAAGCTCTTGCTTGCTAACTGAATTGCTCCTTTGTTTATATCACATCCAATCCATCGTCTTCCAAGTTTTTGAGCAACTCTTGCAGTTGTGCCTGATCCGATGAAACAATCAAGGACTATGCTATTTTTAGGACAACAAGAACTTATTATAATATTTAATAATTCTTCAGGTTTTTGGGTCTTAAATCCAACCCTTTCTTTAGAACTACCAACATTTATATCAGGGATAAAATCTATTACACTTCTGGTTAATAAGAGCTCCTGCATATATTCTATATTCTCATCTATGGTGGCGATTCTACCCTCGATCTTTTTCATTTTTTTTCTTTTTATTTTTTTCTCTGTTGGAGACAATATTGACTGGAAAAAATGTTCTCTTCTGTTTTTGGCGTAATGAAGAATCGTATCATGCATTTTAAAGAAGAGCTTTTTAGTTTTATCGGGAATTTTGTTGTATCTATACCATACAATTTCACCTAAAAAGTTGTCACCAAAAATCTCATCCGCAATTACTTTTACATAATGACCGACTGCTTGATCTAAATGGATAAATATGTTTCCATTTTCGCTTAACAACTCCTTCAAAAGCATCAATCTTTCATACATAAACTGCAAATAGTTATCATTGTTCCATATATCAAAATACATCGTCTGCTGTAAAATAGAGGACGTACCTTCTTCTATCCATCCTAAATTTTTTAATCCTCTCAGTTCAACTTTTCTTACATAATCTGCCCCGCTTCTAAAAGGTGGATCAATATAAATTAAATCAATCTTTCCTCTAAATCCTTTCTCTAAAAGAGTTGCTAAAACATCTTTATTATCACCATGAAATAGAAGATTATGCCAATTATCCTTAAGATCCTCATAACTTGGAACTTCAGGGATTTTAGCATTATTCAAAGGATCAAACAATTCCACCAACTGAGCAGGAAAACCTTTAACATAGTCCAAAGGATTTTTACCTACCCAGTGGAGCATCGGTCTTCCCTTTGCAGGTGTAATTTTGATTTTATCTTCAGACATTTTCATTTTTCATCTCCATATTATATCTCTAATCGTTTGCATATTTTCAAATCCTATCTCATCCTTATCAGTAAATAAAATTTCATATTTTAATTTATCAGAATTTAAACCTTGAATCTCTCTAACACTTTTTGCTTTAGATCCATCTTCGCCGTCTATTTCATCAGTTCTTAATCTTTCCGTTTTTATTTCTACAATTATCATCTTTCCATTGCTCTTCTTTATTAAAAAGTCTGGGCAGTAATTATGCCATTTCCTATCTTTACCCCTATATTCAAAAAAGAAGTCTGTTTTATTTGGGTCAGTTAAACCGCCTGTGAAGTATATATCTTGTATATCATCAGGGTTTTCATTAAGTTCTATTAAAAGCTTAATGAAAAAATCTTTTTCATGTTCAGAATCAAAATTATATGGCATATAATGGAATCCAAAATCCTTTTTGTTAATGTCTTTGAACTTTTCATAAGAGGTAAGCAATTTTTCAGCCTTACTTTTATAATAAATGATTTCTGTGGTATAAATTACTTTTCCATTTTTTTCTTCTTTATTGAATCCTTCTGGTTTAATAAGAGCTAATGCCTGTTCAATTTCTTCTTCTGTTATCTTATAGTTTTTAATTTGCCCCTCTAACTGCTCTCTAATTTTATAAGCATGCCTCTCTGGAATCTCTCCATCAGGATACAAATCTTTTATTTTTTCATATATTGGCATAAGAGGCAGTCGGTATAAAGATGAGAGTTCAACAGCAAAAGAATAAGAATCAATAAAATCTTCCTCAGTTATCATCTTCTNTTCTTCCATAGCAATCAAAACACCTTTTTTATCCGGTATTTCTTTTAAGCCGTAGATGATNTTCTTTGTTTCCTCCACGGGGATATCGGGTTTTTTGAATTCTATTTGATTAATATCAATCTCTCTATCGATTGGCACAACCTTTCGAATTTTTCTTTTGATCAAAATCGAAGGTATTTCTATTTTTCTCAGCACAAGTTTCTCTTTTATTATATCCTGTGGGGTTCTATTCAATTCCTGAAGTGATTCACCATAAGTTTCCCTGAGTTGTGCATCCAGAATCCTCACATTTGCTTGAGAAAGATAAATTTTTGCTTTATGTACATTGCCAGGAACCTGTCTCAAACATCTTGATGCCGCTTGAAGACAAAAATTATTACTTGATCTAAGGTCTCTTGCCAGAGCAGTAGAGAATAATGATAAACAGTTCCAACCCTCTGTGCCTTTATTTACGAGGAGAAAAACACGATAGGGCAAGTGGGGGTCATTTATTCTGTTATCAAATAAATCCTTGGTCTCTTCTGCTGACTTGTTATGCACTTCTAAAACAATTGATGGGTCTAGACCTCTATCCATTAAGGTTTTCTCAACAATAGATTTAGCATTAGTTAAATCCTCAATTTGTGGGAAATAGATAGCGAGTTTTGCTGGACTACTATCGTAGATCTTAACCTCTTTATAGTTTTTAAAGAAATCTGTAATAACATCTGTAATAAACTCATCATCCGCTATATCTAAATAGCCAACAATATTATCTCGGACTTCTTTTAATATTCCATCCTTGATTCCTTGAGATAGACTATAGCAGTAAACAACATCCTTCAATATTTGCTTTTTATAGTAAGGAGTCCCTGTCGTGTTCACTACTACAAAAACATTTGTATTCTCCGCCAAGTAATCAACAGTTTGCCTTACTCTTTTTAGTCTTTTATCAAGTGGTTGCCCATAAGTATGGTGTGCCTCATCAGAAAAAATGGCGAGATTAGGAAGCGAAGCGATTGTTTGTAGTCTAAGATTTGCTACCTCCTGTTTTATTTCATCAATTTTCGAGGGGTTTTCTAAAAAGTCCTTTATCAGAGTTTGAGTTATAGTATGTTTCTGAATTCTTATTTTTTCAGTATTGGTTATGATTACATTGAAACTACTTCCTTTGATTGTAGGAATGTCTTTTTCTCCATCCCTGGTATAAGTAAATTTTACAGTTGTTATAAACTGTTTATACAAACGATCAGGCAAAATCTTTTCATAAGGCATATCTGAAATTTCTTTCAACGCCCCTAAAATAGTTTTTCCAGGCGCAAAAACCAGAGCATTTTTTACAAAATTTGCATCTGGATATTCGAGTGACATAGCAAATTCGGTAGCTATTATTGAACCAATAAGAACAGTTTTACCTGCCCCCATAGCTAATGCTAAAATATAGCTTGGATACTTCAATGTTAAAGACTCTCTAACTGCTTCCAGTCTAAACTTTTTTACAAATTCATCATCATTTTTTACCTGCTCTAAAATATAATCTACCCCTTCCCCTAAAGCTAATTTTAAAATTTCTTGATTCTCTATGGGAATTCCAAGTGCTTTTAATAATTTAATAGGCTCATTGTAGAATTTTTTGTATAATTCAAAGACATGTGGTGTTTTTTCAACAAGTCTCAAATACCAATATGTTTCTAATGCTTCAAATTGTGCTTTCCTTAAATATTCTAAGGTTTTTTCTCTTTCTGATTCTACAATACTAAAATTTAGGATTTCTGAAATGGCAGGATAATCACACGTATAGTCCTCATCTCTCCATAAATCTACCTTTTCTATTAATTTATCTATAATAGATATTTCCATTTCCACCGCTATTTCCTTAAAAGTTACATTATCACTTATGTGCAAAATACGCGATTATCTCATCGTTCACAGAATCTATCCTGCAGTATCCAAACCGCTCTAATTGGACAACTNCGCCACTCTTCATGCCTTCTTCGCCTACACCCTCATAAACCCTTTCAGGAGCGATAACCTTCATCTTCTTCGAAAAGCCNNNTGGAAGCCAGTGAATGATCGGGATGTCTTCTATTCTCTCTCCGGCATAAAAAGCTCGATCACCTTTTATCTCGATATTATATAGGTTTTTCAGCCGGACGGTGGAACCTTTTCTTGAAAACTTCTCATAATCTTTTCTTGCTATCAGAATCCTATCTTTAACCTTCAGTTCTCTAACTCCCCTCTCCGGAAAATTTGGGTGTAATGGTACCCTTGCCGTTCTCTCTTCGACACCCTTCACCTCAAGCTCGATCGGATCGCAGACGAAGAAATATCTGTTCACCTTAGGGTCTATTATCTTTCTATTCTCCGCGTAGATATTCTTCATGCTGATAGATATATCCGAGTTCCCCACTCCAAGCTTTATCATGAAATTTCTGATCGCTTCTGGAGAGATCCCTCTCTTTCTCATCGCCAGGATGGTCGGAAGTCTCGGATCATCCCATCCATCGTATATTCCTTCATCTATTCCTTTTTTTATGGAGCTCTTACTGAATTTTCCGAACTCATGTATCTTCATCCTGCCCCAATAGATCGTCTTTGGATATATCCAGTCAAAATATCTGTAAATGAACCTTTGTTTCCTTTCCCCATCCATCAGATCTTTTCCCCTTATAATGTGTGTCACTCCAAGGAGATGATCCTCTACGGCGGACTCAAAATCGAGCATCGGCCAGACGTAGTATTTTTTTCCGACTTTCGGGTGCTCTTTATAGATTATTCTGAATACCACAAAATCTCTCAACGCCGGGTTCTCACCTTTCATATCAGTCTTAATCCTTAAAACCGCCTCTCCCTCTCTGTATTCCCCGGATAACATCCTATTCCAATAATCCAGATTATCTTCCACGGATTGATCTCGATGGGGGCATGCCTCTCCTCTATCTTTGAGAACCTTAAAACTCTCCCTATCACAGAAGCATACGTAGCCCTTTCCTAGCCGTATGAGTTCTTCTGCGTAATCATAATAGATCGGCATTCTTCCGGAAGCAGTTACGATTCTATCAGGTTTATATCCGAGCCATTCACAATCTCTGATATACCACTCGTATGCAGAAAGGAGCGGTCTCTTGATCCTTGGATCCGTATCATCGAACCTCAGTATGAACTCTCCATCATAGACGTTGGCGTACTCACCATTTGACACGATTCCTCTTGCGTGGCCAAGCGTTGGAGGGCCATTTGGATTAGGAGCAAGCCTAATTACCACCTTCTCCCCTTCTTTAACGTCTAAATCTGGTAATTTCATCTCTTTCTCTTTTTTTCTCTCTTCTCCACCAAAATCAAAATTTTTTAGAAGATCCTTCAGCTCTCTTTCCCGCTCTTCCTTCCCCATCATCGAAACTTTATCTATAGTGTCTTTAGCAATTTTAGAAACTTCTTTTGCATCTTTCCTCAATTCCGGGTCTTTTGCCATTATTTTTCCCATTACTGCCCCTAAATCCGGAATAGAATCGTATTTTACGGCATTTTCGAGTGAATATATCAAAATTAGCTTCTCCAAATCTTTATGGACTTCCATCTTCACTTATCTCGCTCTATGAAAAATTCGGCAAAAGATCTTATCTCTTCTTTATCCTGCAATGAAATTTTATCGAGGATATCATAAGAGCTTCTCATGTATTCCTCTGCTCTTCTCTCCGCATAATCGATCGATCCATATCTTTTATACAGCTCGATCACTTTTTTTACCCCATCGGGATCATAAGGAATTGAAGTATTATCCATTATAATTTTCTTCTCTCTCGTGTTGCAACTCTTCAGACAATGGATAAGGAGGAGTGTAGGCTTACCTTCGGATATATCATCTCCGATCTTCTTTCCATATTCTTCCTCTTTTCCCGTAACGTTTAGTATGTCATCTCTTATCTGAAAGGCGATCCCTACATTCTCCCAAAAACTTCCAATGGAATCTATATCACCCTCGGATGCGTCTGCAATGATCGCACCACATCTTGCGGACGCTTTAAAGAGCACCCCCGTCTTCTTTCTCAGCAACTCCATGAAGGTATCTTCGCTCATCTCCTTCTCTTTAGTTCCAGAAAAACCCAGATCCATCGCCTGTCCCTCGACCAGGAGAACGTTCATATCGATCATCTCTTTAAAGATCCTCCAGGCCTTCTTTATCCCCAATATCTCTTCATTATCTTCCAGTACTTGATATGAGATAGCATATAAGCCATCGCCAGCATTCAATACAATTGGAACCCCGTATTTTATGTGTAAAGTAGGTTCTCCCCGCCTTAATTGGCTCTTATCTTGAATATCGTCGTGTACCAATGTAAAATTGTGAAAAAATTCGATGGCGATCGCCGTCGGTAGTGCATCTTTTACATCACCCCCAAAGGCATCACACGAGAGCATACAGAGAGTTGGACGTAACCTTTTTCCCCCTCTTGCCAACAACTCCTTGATCGGATCATAGTGGCTGCTTGGGTTCCTGCCCTCGAGATATTTTGGGTAATTGGCGTCTATCATCTCTTTATACATTTTGATACTCATATCATCTCACCTCAACGCAAATCTCTTAACATCTATACCCCTAAGACTTAAATATTCTTTTAAATCCCCTTTTATGAGCAACGGAATATTATTTAAGTCATCTATATCTTCTGTTCCCGTCAGGAACATTGCAATCTTAAGTTCCTTTATATACTTTTTCAATACCATAGAAACATCTTTTTCTCCCTTTAAAGCCGGTTTAAGGATTGGAAGGGCGATTCCTGTCATATCGGCTCCAAGAGCTATGGCCTTTGCAACATCCAGACCGCTTCGAATTCCCCCACTTCCGATGATCGGAATATCCATAACCTCCCGACATTCTAATATGGAGGCAGGGGCTGGAATACCCCAGTCCCAGAAGACGGACCCTACATTTAAAAATCTCCGATTTTTAAGGACTCTATAATATTCAACCGCAGAAAAACTCGTCCCTCCAGCACCCCCCACATCGATACCTCCCAATTTAAGATTTTTAAGTTTTTTGCAGACTTCTCTACTTATACCGGCTCCTGTCTCCTTGATTATGACCGGAATATCTACATTATCACAGAGAGCCTCGATCATTCTTAGGCACCCCTCTCCATTAACTTCCCCCTCCGGTTGTACAGCCTCCTGGAGAAAGTTCAGATGAATACATAAAGCGTTGGCTTCCACCATATCCACGATTCTCTCTATGTCTTCTTTCTTCAGTTCTTTTATCTGCTGCGCCCCGATGTTGGCGCAGATGAACGAATTTGGTGCCTTTTTTCTCACGATTTTAAAGGTTCTTTCGAGAGTTGGATCTTTCAACGCGGCCCTCTGACTCCCGACCCCCATCGCCAAGCCAAGCTCTTCTATGCTTTTTGCTATGTTCGCGTTCACTCTCTCCGTCTTGGGATGCCCCCCGGTCATCGAACTCACCATGATCGGCGCGGTGAAATCTCTATTAAGAAATCTCTTTCTTAGAGATATTTTTTCTCCGTCGATCTCAGGAAGGGCGTTATGGATCAAAATTACATCATCAAAGTATCTATGGGAAGATTCCACTGACTTATTCGCACATATCTTCAAATGTTCTATCTTCCTTCTCGATGTCCTGACCAACTTTGTTGGTGGGATGCCAAAAACGAAGTTTTTGAGCATACGCATGAAAAACCTCACAAGTTCCTCTTCCTTGATGACATGCCAAGCTTTGCTTGAGCATTTTCAAATCGGAGATTTGCAACCACTTCCACTATTTAGTTCTTCACTTTAAATCTTTTTCCATACAGTCAGAAATCTAAAGGTTAAAAAAGGAGAAATCAGAGTAATCACAGATGATCTTGGAACCGATATGGGGAAGACCGATATTATCCACCGAGAAAACCCTCGTTTTTGCCGACCTTCACTTGGGAATGGAGTATGAGCTCCTGAATAGTGGGATAAGCGTTCCAAGCCAGACCAATAATATTCTAAGCAAAATCATCTCGTCGATAAGAGAGTTTAACCCTAAAGATGTGGTATTTCTTGGAGATATCAAACACAACATTCCGATGATGAGCGCGCAGGAGAGAAGAGAGATCCCAAAATTTTTTGGGGAACTGTCGGATCTTGTGGATATCTATGTAGTGAAGGGAAACCACGACGGCAATTTGACCGAGATCCTTCCGCGAAGAGAGAACGTATTTTTATACGATGGCAAAGGTTTTTCGTACCGTGGCGTTGGTTTTTTTCATGGACATGCCTATCCATCGGAGGAGGTTATCTCCTGCAAGGTGGGTGTCATGGCACACAATCATCCAGTCGTGAAGTTGACAGATGGCTTGGGAGCCGTTAAAACTTTGCGGGTATGGGTAAGAGCACCAGTTATTAAAGAGAGGCTTCTCGAACGGTATGATAGAGTAAGTATGGGTGAATTATTGGTGATGCCCGCATTCAATGATCTCTGCGGGGGTATGGCAGTAAACGTATACAAGGGAAAATTCTTAGGCCCGCTTAAAGGAAAAATTCGCCTCAAAGATGCAAGGGCTTATCTCCTCGACGGCACGGATCTGGGCCACATATTTTGAAGATGGAAAAAGTTTTTGATGTTTTAGATGAGAGAATAAAGGATCTTCTTTGGGAGATAGAACCCAGTGAGACCCAGATATCTGCCATTCCGCCTATTCTCGATGGAAAGAACGTTTTATTGGTGGCTCCAACGGGAACCGGAAAGACCGAGGCTGCCATGCTTCCCGTCTTCCATGGGATCTTGAAGGAAAAGGGGAGAGGAGTATCTGCCGTTTATATAACCCCACTAAGAGCTTTGAACCGAGATATGTTGAGAAGATTGGAAGAGTGGGGGAAGAAACTTGGAATAGACGTAAAGGTCAGACATGGCGATACTTCAAAGTATGAGAGAAGAAGACAGGTGGAAAATCCACCTGACGTGCTCATAACAACACCAGAGACCCTTCAGATCCTCTTCGTTGGAAAGAGATTGAGAGAGATATTGAGAGACGTTAGGTACGTTATTTTAGACGAGGTGCACGAATTGGCATCCTCTAAAAGGGGCGTTCAGCTTTCGATAGCTCTTGAGAGACTTGAGAGACTTCGTAGAGGAAAGATACAGCGGATAGGGCTATCTGCTACGGTTGGGAACAGAGAAGAGATGGCGAGGTTCATGGTGGGAAATGAACGAGATTGTGAGATAATAGATGTTCCCACGGCCAAATCCTATGAGATAGAAGTTTTGAGCCCATATTCTTGCGAGAAAGATGAAAAACGGGCAGAAGAGCTCTTCGTCAATCCGGAGATGATGGCTCACTTGAATTTGATCAGAGAGACGATTAATGAGAGCAGGTCTACTCTCATCTTTACGAATACGAGACAGATGGCGGAGATGCTCGGCTCGAGATTGAAGATGCTTGGGTCTTCCTGTGATCTGCATCACGGTTCACTTTCGAGAGAGATAAGGATAAAGACGGAGGAAAGTTTCAAGAGAGGCGATTTAAAGGCATTGATCTGCACGTCTTCCATGGAGCTTGGGATAGATGTGGGAAACGTCGATAACGTCATCCAGTACACGTCTCCAAGAGAGGTAGGAAGGCTTCTGCAGAGGATGGGCAGGTCGGGGCACGGGATTCAAAAGATATCAAGGGGGAAGATAATTGCCACCTCTCCTGATGATATAATGGAATCCTGGGTCATCGCAAGAAGGGGGCTTTATGGAGAGCTTTCAGTTATTCCAATGATGGAAGATTCTTACGACGTGTTGGCAAACCAGATCTGCGGCAGCTTGATTGAGAGAAAAAGTGTTGATCTAAAAGAGATTTTTAATTGTGTAAAAAGAGCTTACCCCTATAGAAATTTAGCAAAAGAGAAATTTATGGAGGTTTTAAGGGAACTTAAGCGTCAAAGACTCGTCTTTTTTGATTTTAACAACTTTGACGAAGAAGATGAGGAGAAGGTGGTTAAGATCGGGGGAAGAACGTACCAATATTATTATGAGAATATATCCATGATCCTGGATGAGAAGAAGTTTGACGTCGTGGATATCGTTCGTAGGGAGAAGATAGGTAGTCTGGATGAGAGCTTCGTCATCTCTTCAGTTAGAAGAGGATCGGTATTCATAACTCGGGGAGATATGTGGAGGATCATAGATCTGGACGATGAAAAGATCGAGGTCGAACCCATCAAAGACCCTGGAGGGGAGATACCGAACTGGGTTGGAGAAGAGATTCCGGTACCGTTTGAGGTGGCTATGGAGGTCGGCAGAATTAGAGGGATATTTTCTTCGGGTATGAACGATGAAAGAGAACTCTTAAAGAGGTTATCCGATTATCCTATAGAAGAAAACTCATTTTCAAAGGTATATGACCTCATGAGAAGACAGGAAGGCTTCATTGTACCCACGGATAAAGTGCTCACGATAGAGGGGGGAGAGAACTCTGCGATCATAAATTTATGTGGTGGGCACCGGGTCAATGAGACATTGGGGGAAGCACTGAGTGCTCTAATATCCGCCCGTTTTGGGGTGAGTGTGGGAATGGAGATAGATCCTTATAGGATAAAATTTACCTTTCCAAGGCGTATTAGTGCGGATCTGATCCGTAGAATTCTCATTGAAACTGATCCGGGGCATCTGGAGGGAATAATTAAACTTTCGTTGAAGAACATTTCTCTCTTGAAGTGGAAGATGATAGGCGTCGCGAGAAGATTCGGGGCGCTCTCGAAGGGATTTGATCACAGGAAGATATCGATGGATAAGTTCTTGCATCTCTTTGAAGATAGTATAATCTTTGAGGAGGCGGTCAAAGAGGTTCTTTACGATAAGATGGATCTGAAGAATGCAAAGAAGGTTTTGGAAGAGATAAGAAAGGAAAAAATAAAGGTTTTAACGTCTAAAATTACCCCGATCGGTTCTTCTGGATATTCCACATCGAGAGCTCTCTTCTGCTCTGAGGCGGCGGACGATACGATCATAGGTGTGTTGAAGAATAGAATAATGGAAGACAGCGTCATACTATTCTGTCTAAATTGCAAGAGATGGAGGACGAAGAAGAAGGTGAAGAATGTTCCAGAGGAGATCGTATGTCCTATATGCGAGTCGAGACTGATAGCCGCACTTAAGCCTTGGGAAGAAGAGGAGATAAAACTTATAAAGAGAGGAGGGGGGTATTCTAAAGAGGATGAGAAGAGGGTGAAGAAGGTTTATAGAAATGCAAACATCGTCCTCTCTTGCGGAAGAGAGGCGGTCATAGCGCTCGCATCCAGAGGAGTAGGTCCTGATACCGCCGCGAAGATAGTAGATAAAACGAGGGAGAGTGAAGAAGAATTTTATAGGGATATTCTCGATGCCGAGAGAAACTTTGCGAGGACGAAGAGATTCTGGGATTGAGATTTT
>RXIL01000060.1 GCA_004212085.1 Candidatus Methanolliviera hydrocarbonicum | reverse complement strand
AGCCACCGAGGAGCGGGAGAGTAATACAACGAATGCCAAACAGACAAATCTCTTAATGCTTCGATTCATAACTTCACCTCCTTTTTACTTTTGTCTTAAACCATTCAACAAATTTGCTGCCAATAACTCATAACGATGGCGGATAGATAGACCATCCGACGAGGTGGGTGAAACATAGATCGAGATCAGCTAATATTTATTTTTTTTTATTTATTAACTATATATAGATAAATATAGACTATTGGGCGAAACTTATATATCAAAATAAAAAATAAAAGAGATGGAACAATACGAAAAGGGGGTGTTGAATGAAAATGAATAAGAAAAAAATGATCTTTTCGATATTTCTGATCACAATCTTGATCCTTCCCGCGGTTCATTCCGCAGAGGTTTTAACAATAACCGGATCTTCTACGGTTCTCCCGGTTGCAGCAAAGTGTGCAGAAGTCTTCAATGAAAAACAGGGTGATATAACAGTGCAGGTGAGTGGGGGAGGATCCGGACATGGTATCGAGGCGGTCGCGACGGGGAAGGCTGACATAGGAATGGCTTCACGCGAGGTGAAGGATTCCGAGATAAATAAATACGGAGACAAGTTCATCGAAGATACGATCGCGAGGGATGGCATGGCAGTCGTCGTGAGTTCAAAGATATACAAAAAAGTTCAGAATCTGACGAAAGAGCAGATANGGATGATATTCGATGGAAAGATCAAAAANTGGAAGGAGGTCGGGGGACCTGNTAAGAGGATATTCGTCGTCGTCAGAAAGAGCGGTTCTGGGACGAGAGATACGTTTATGGAGGCTATATTCGGATCGAGCAAGGCGGAGGCGCGTGGTAAGTATATAGAGACGAGCGAAAATTCTGAGATGAAGACCGCGATCTCCCAAAGCGATATTGCGATAGGATATCTTGGACTCGGTTATCTGGGCGGTAAAGAGGTGAAGGCAATCTCGGTAGACGGCGTCTCTCCAACGAAAGAGACCGTCAAAGACGGGACATATCCGATCGCAAGATCGCTCTATCTCTACACGTGGGAGAAGACTTCTTTAAAGGAGGGGAAATTTATCGACTTCATATTGAGTGAAGAGGGTCAAAATATCGTCGGAGAGGAAGGATTCGTACCGGCCAGATGAGAGCGAAGTTCAAGAATATAAAGGAGAAACTGATCGAAGATCTATTGTTTATAGCGGCGATCTCTTCGATCATCGTTGTTCTATTTATATTCATCTTCTTGATGAAAGAGGGAGCTTTTGCATTTCTGGAGAACGGCGTCTTCAATTTTATATTTGGAACGAAATGGCGAATGGAGACTGGCACGTATGGAATAGCTCCCTTAATAATTGGCTCTTCACTCGTGACAATCGGTGCGGTTGGATTTGCGATAGTCTTCGGCATTCCAAGCGCAATATTCCTCTCCGAGCTTGCACCACCCCGTATTGGAAATATCCTGAAACCGACGGTCGAATTGTTAAACAGCATCCCTTCAATTGTCTATGGATTCATCGGTGTCGTTCTCCTCTTAACCTCTCTTAGAAACACCTTCGATATGATAGATGGCCATTCGTTCCTCGCAGGATCGATCTTACTCGGCGTTATGGCACTTCCGACGATAATCACGATATCAGACGATGCCATAACGGCCGTTCCAAAAGATCTTAGAGAAGGAAGTATGGCGCTCGGCGCAACGAGATGGCAGACGATCAGAAGGGTCGTGCTTCCATCTGCCATTCCTGGGATCTTGACTGGTACGATCCTCGCGGTTGGCAGGGCAGCGGGAGAGACCGCTCCAATCATGTGGACTGCCGTTGTCTTCACGGGGGGAGGAATTCCACACTCGATATTTGAACCGCTCGAGTTGATCTACCTCCTCGGATACAAGGACGTCGAGGCGAACGCGTGGGGAACGGCATTTGTCTTGATATCCCTCGTCTTGGTCGTGAATTTGATCGCGATCATCATAAGAGATAAGTATAAAAAGAAGATGATGTGGTGATATTAGATGGGTATCAAGATAAGGGTAAATGGTTTCAATCTATGGTACGGTGAGAACCACGCCTTGAAAGATATAAACATGGAGATCGAGAAGAACAAGGTAACGGCAATCATAGGACCATCAGGATGCGGAAAATCTACATTCATAAGGTCTTTGAACAGGATGAATGACCTTGTCCCATCCTGTATAACAAAAGGAGATATCTTCTTCGATGGAATGGAGATATATGAGAAAGATTTGGACGTCTACACGCTTAGAAAGAGAGTTGGGATGGTATTTCAAAAACCGAACCCTTTTCCAATGTCGGTCTATGATAATATATCTTATGGGCCAAGGATTCATGGAGAAAAAAATAAAAAGAAGCTCGATAAAATTGTCGAGTACACGCTGAAGTCTGCGGCACTATGGGATGAAGTGAATGATCGCCTCGATGATCCCGCGCTCGGTCTGAGCGGGGGGCAACAGCAACGACTCTGCATTGCAAGGACGCTCACCGTAAAGCCCGATGTGATACTCTTCGATGAGCCGTGTTCGGCTCTTGACCCGATCTCGACCTCGAAGATCGAAGATCTGATAAGGGAACTTAAAGAGAGATATACGATCGTGATCGTGACGCACAATATGCAACAGGCTGCGAGAATCTCCGATTACACCGCTTTCTTCCTGCTAGGGGAAATCATCGAATTTGGGAGTACATTGCAGATATTTGAAAATCCGAGTGATAAGAGAACGGAAGATTACATAACGGGAAAATTTGGGTGAATGAAAATGCCAAGGACAGATTACATCGAAGCGATAAATATGCTGAAAGAAGAAGTTTTGAAGATGGGAGAATTGTCAAAAGGGGCAGTTTACGGTGGGGTGCGATCCTTGATTGATAAAGATTTCGATCTCGCATCAAAGATCGTAAGAGAGGATAATAATAGGATAGATATACTCGAACTCGAGATCGAGGAGAAATGTATGGTGCTGATCGCACTTCAACAGCCTGTGGCGAAGGATCTGCGAATAATCGGCACGTGCATGAAGATAATCACGGATCTTGATAGACTCTCAAATCTGGGCGTCAACATCGCGAAGATCACGATAAAGATCGGAGATAAGCCGTTCATAAAGCCGCTAATCGATATTCCAAGAATGGGAAAATTGGCGGCCGAGATGCTCGATGATGCGATGGAAGCATTTATAAACGAAGATGTAGAACTAGCGAGAGGGTTATCAAAGAAGGAAGAAGAGGCGGATGCGCTCTACGACCAGGTTAGGCGCGAGTTGATCACATTCATGATAGAGGATCCCCACACGATTACGATCGCTTCCGATCTCTCTTTTATAGCGAGATATCTGAAGCGCATCGCGGATCACGCATGCAACATCGCGGCAAGGGTGATATACATGGTCACGGGTGAAAGGGAAAAGGTCGGGTGAAGTATTGATGAAGTCGGTTCATCTTTCAAATAATGAGATAAATGGGTCTATAAATGATGGAAACAAACAAAAAAACAGAAAAAATTGACACTATAGATAAAGAGGTATCACTGGATGATCCTAATCTGTATATAAACCGAGAGTTAAGCTGGATAAAGTTAAACGAGCGCATATTTGAAGAAGCAAATGATAAGACGCATCCGCTTTTGGAGAGAGTTAAGTTTTTGGCAATATGTGGAAGCAACCTCGATGAGTTTTTTATGGTTAGGGTTTCTGGTCTAAAGAGACAACTGTTAAGAGGCGCTCTTAAGGTCCCTCCGGATGGTATGACTCCACAAGAACAACTCACTGCCATAGAAGAGGAGGTTAGACCACTTCTAAAGGAATATGAAAAATGCTGGAAAGAAGAGTTGGTTCCAAGTTTATTCAATGAAGGCATAAAAATTAAAAAGGTGAGCGATCTCGAAAAAGATCAACGCTTGTTTATCAAAAAATACTTTGAGAGTAAGATTTTCCCAACATTGACGCCACTGGCAATGGATATTGCACATCCATTTCCATTCATCTCCGATCTAAGCCTCAACCTTGCCGTTATTGTCAGGGAATCAGATAAAGATGAAAAATATGCTAGGATCAAGGTACCCCTCAATCTTTTTCCAAGGTTTATTGAGATACCTACCAAGAGGGAATATTCCAAGAATGAATCTAAACCGAAAAAGACGATCACACTTGTTTTTCTCGAAGATATCATCACGTCACAGATAGATATGTTATTTCCGGGCTTGCAGATCGAGGCAACATACCCATTTAGGATCACGAGAAATGCAGAGATGAAGATATCACTTGACAAAGCATCAGATCTTCTCACTGCCATAGAGGGGGGTGTAGAGTCCAGAAGGACTGGTTTTCCAATCAGGTTAGAAACTGATAAATCGATGCCAGACAAACTAATGAATCTTTTTGTTCGTAATCTTGGGTTTACTAGGGATTTCGTATACAGATTTGATGGGCCGCTTGGACTTGTAGACCTATGGGCGCTACACGATATCGATAGACCAGATCTTAAGGATTCTCAATTCTTGCCATACACCCCTCCTGCCTTTGCCAAAGATCAGAATGTCTTTGCCGCGATAGATCAGAGAGACTGGATTCTCTATTCTCCATATGATAGCTTTAATATATTGGTCAACCTGCTGATGCAGGCCGCAGAAGATCCAAACGTATTGGCAATCAAGACCACTATGTACAGAATTGCCAAAAAATCTCCAATCATAGATGCACTCAAGCATGCCAGAGAAAATGGGAAATCGGTAGCTGTAATTGTAGAGTTGAAGGCAAAATTTGACGAAGAGACCAACATCAATTGGGCAAAAGATTTGGAGGAAGATGGCGTACACGTTGTTTATGGACTTGAAGATCTAAAGGTACACGCCAAGATATGTCTCATAGTGAGGAAGAAAGGGGACGATATTGTACGTTACTCATACATCAGCACCGGTAATTTAAACGTGGATACGATGGGGATCTATGCAGATATATCTTATCTTACTGCCAATCCAGAGATTGGTGAAGAGATTACAGAAGTTTTCAACTTTCTTACTGGATATTCACAAAAGGATGACTACAAACATCTCATAGTCGCTCCTATGATGCTCAGGAAAGAGATTATGAGGCGTATAAATAGAGAGATAGAGTGCCATAAAAAGACGGGGGATGGTTATATAGCCTTCAAACTCAACGGTCTCGTTGATAAGAGTATAATAGAAGCACTCTACAGCGCTTCCATGGCAGGTGTTAAGATCGATCTCAACGTAAGGGGTCTCTGCAGTCTAAGGCCTAATATAAAAGGTGTGAGTGAAAAGATAAACGTAACATCGATAATCGGGCGGTTCCTCGAACACGTTAGGATCTATTACTTTAGGAATGGAGGTGATGAGGATGTGCTAATAGGTAGCGCAGACATGATGTATAGAAATCTTAATCGCAGGGTTGAGGTCCTCTTGGATATTCCAGATCCAAAGATCAAGACGGCGATAATCAAGAATATGCTGAATATTCACCTGAAAGATAACGTAAAGGCAAGACGCCTTCTTCCCGATGGGACTTACGAGAGGGTTACCCAGACCTCCAATTCCGACGAGGAGAGATTAAACTCACAAATCTGGTTGATCGAGAATAGAGGAATTTGGCATGATGAAAAGTAAGATAGATAACGCAGATTTTAGCTATTGTATCTTCGGTGCTAATATACTTACGAGACTCCTAAAAGCTCTGGAGAAACAGGCGGAGGGGGTAGAGCAAGGTGATGATATCGAATATGTCCATAAGACGAGGGTTGCCTCACGCAGGATACGGGCGGCAATGCCCATCTTCAAAGACTGTTTTCAAAAGAAGAACTACAAACGATGGAAAACAAAGATAAAAAAGATCACTCGGTCGCTTGGCATGGCTAGAGATGCTGACGTTCAGATCGATTTCATTGGAAAAGAGTTGGAAAAACTCGGCGACGAAGAGATGCAAAAAGGTATCGAGTTTTTACTATTCAGACATAAAGAAAGGCGAGACGGTATGCAGCCTGATGTCATCAATACGCTCGACGAAATGAAGAGATCTCGTGTCGTTGAAGAGATTATGGAAGCGTGCGAGGACATTATAAAGAGATCAGAACATAATAAAGCGTCTGGTATTCCACCGGTAGTATATCTAAAGGCGGAAGCAAATATATCGGCAAAGATTAACGATCTTTTAGATATGGAGGGATGTGTCCATCACGAAGAGGAAGCGCTTAAACATCACAAGATGAGGATCGCCGCAAAAAGGTTGCGCTACACGATGGAAGTTTTCCAAAAACTCTATCCCAACGAGATCAAAGAAGAGATATCGGTGATCAAGCAACTACAAGACGTACTTGGAGATATGCATGACTGTGATGTCTGGATGGAGCGCATTCCAACTTTTATTAAAGAGACGAAAGAAGAAATTCTCTTAGAAGGTGATGGTGGGCGAGTAAAGGAGATAAAAGACGATCTTTTACTTTTCTTAGAGAGAATAAAAGGGAGGCGAAAGTCGCTCTATGCGGATTTTGTCCTGCTTTGGGATGAAAATAAGGAGGACAAATTCTTCGACCGTCTAAAGGATATAATAAGTCTTTTAGTTCTGCCTCCAGAAGACTATCCGAAGATCGCGATCATCGCAGATGTACATGCCAATCTCCATGCATTAAACGCGGTGATGAAAGATGCAAAGAACCGTGGCGCAGATATCTTTCTCAATGCCGGAGACTTTGTGGGATACGGTCCCTTTCCCGACGAAGTTGTTCAGATACTATCTTCAAGTAATGTCCTAAGCGTTATTGGCAACTACGACCTCAAGGTAATCCGGAAGAGGGAAGCGAAGAAGAGGAAGAAGATTAAGACTGAAAAACAGTTATCCTTTGAGTATGCAGGAAAAAACCTCTCTAAATCCTCTTTAGATTATCTCCGCTCGTTGAATACCGAGATGAGAATTAAAAGAGGTGAAAAAAATCTGTTAATGGTTCATGGAAGCCCAGAATCAATCGATGAGCATTTGACCCTCGACACCCCCGAAGAGAGGTTAAAAGAGCTTACATCAATTGCCAATGCAGATATCGTCATCTCAGCTCACTCACATCTGCAGTTCTCTCGGGCAGTAGAGGATGTCACATTTATCAACCCCGGGAGTGTTGGAAGACCAGAGCAAGGAGATAGAAGGGCTACATACACAATTTTAGGGAGTAATCCATTTTCTGTTGAGCATATCACGGTAGATTACGATGTAGAGGGCGCTGCTGATGCGCTAAGGAAGAGGAAACTTCCTGAGAACTTCGCGCAGATGTTTCTGAGAGGTGTCTCTTTAGATACGATCATCGAAGAGGAAAACGAGAGAAAAAATACAAGTGGAAAGGAATTGAAAATCAAAAGGAATATAGAGAAGATACGAAAGATTGCGGCAAAATATGATGTCGATCAAGTGCATTCTGACCAGGTGAGAAAGTTATCACTCACGATCTTCGACCAGATGAGTGATCTGCATTTATTGGGTGAGGAGGAACGATATTGGTTGGAATGCGCGGCAATTCTTCACGATATAGGTTGGTCCCAAGATCAAAAGGATCATCACAAAGCGTCACTGCGGCTTATTCTCAACGAGGTGGAGTTGCCGTTCACGTCGAGAGAAAGATATATCATTGGAAGCATCGCTCGATACCACCGAAAAGCTCTTCCCAGTAAAGCACATTACAATTTTGCACAACTCAATTCAGGCGATAGAGAGAAAGTTAAAATCCTCTCCTCTATTATAAAGGTCGCCGATGGGATAGATGCTTCTCATGCTTCAGTTGTCAAAGATATCGATGTGAAAACCAGCCCAAAAGAGGTGATATTGGAATGTTTAGTCTCAGGAAATAGAGGTCTAGAGGAGGAGGCCGTTAACGAGAAGAAAAAATTATTCGAGAAGGTCTTCAAAAGGCAACTTACGATAAGATGGATGGGAGCACCATATTGGTCATTGATGGTGATACCAAAAATTCTAAACAATATCTTCCACAAACGCAAGAATAATCCTCAAAGAGATATTTCATAAGATTCGTGTATTTCGATATCAAGCCAAATTTTGCCGTGGATAGATTTCAGAATCGTAAACCCTTTTATACCCCCTCATTCCCTATATGTTCCTTTCTCCATTCATCTATTGGAACTGCATACTTTCTCTCTATCTTATCTCTGTATATTGTATTATACGCACAGAAAGGAATTATTCTTCGCTCCGGGTCTGGCGTAGCATAGTGGATCACACAGCGCTTAACCCTTTCGATATCGATATTATAGATGTCTTGAAAGTGCATACTCCCCACGAAGAGAGCGGTCTCATGAAAATCCCCCAAACTTTTATAATCTTGATTTAAAAGCACTTTTTCAAGCAATTTTCTGAATCTTAATGATTTTGGCTTCTTTTCGTTGTCTATGTATCTATACAATATCTCTAACCCCTTCTTA
This sequence comes from Candidatus Methanolliviera hydrocarbonicum, assembly GCA_004212085.1. Classification (GTDB taxonomy): domain Archaea; phylum Halobacteriota; class Methanoliparia; order Methanoliparales; family Methanoliparaceae; genus Methanolliviera; species Methanolliviera hydrocarbonicum. The sequence goes on along the minus strand of RXIL01000060.1, from coordinate 30,371 downwards.
ACTGCCCTACCTTTATTGAGAATACCTCCTTTCTTTAGATCATCCGTTATGCCTTCTATCGTCTCAAAAAATTTATCGACATTTACGAATCTGTTGATAGGGATCAGATCATCTGGATCTCCATCATTGACGAATACATACGTTGCCATCCCACAGTGGGGATGCGCGCTGAACTCTATCTGCGGTTTCCCCTTGTAAACCTCGACCAATTTGCTTAGTGGAACGACACAAGGAACGGGGTAAAAATCCTTCTTTAGTATTTGCCCTCCCATCTGTTCCTCTATATCCTTTGCCAGATCTGGGATGGTGTATCGCTTCTCCTTTCTCTCAGCGTGTGTTGCTCGCCCACTAAAAGAGATAGGTTGAAAGTTCACGCCTCTTATAACATCTATATTCCTCGCGGCAAATTTTATCATATCTCCAATCTGATGATCGTTGAAACCCTTAATTATGGTCGGAACTAGAACTACTCCCTGATCGACCTTCCTGCAATTTTCAATAACTTCTTTCCTTACATCGATGTAAGGTTCGACGTCCTTTGTGAGTCCATCGAAGTGAAGATAAACCGTGCTCAAACCCGCGTCTCTCAATCTTTTCACGAAATTTGGATCTTTCATCTTTATCCCATTCGTGGCGAGCTGAACCTGAGAGAAACCCATCTCCTTGGCGGTTCTTATCATATCAAATATATCCTCTTTGAGCGTCGGTTCTCCTCCAGCAAATTGTACTGCCGTGCAAGGTACGGGCTTTTCCTCCCTCAAGGCCGTCAACATCTCCACCACCTGTTCAAACGTCGGCTCATAGACGTATCCCCTCGCGTTGGCATTTGCAAAACAGAAATCACAGTTCAAGTTACATCTGTTCGTTACATCTATATTCGCTAAGATGGTACTACTCCGATGTTCTTTGCATAGGCCACAATCGTAAGGGCATCCTTCTTCGATCTTATGATGTGTCTTATCGATCTTCCCATCATAGGCAAACTTCTCCGCCCAGAGATACATCCCAACATCCGACCAATAGACATCTTCAAAATACCCATGTTCGGGACATCTTTTACTGATCATCACCTCTCCATCTTTCTCATAGATGGATGCCTCTACAGGCTTATTACATACTGGACAGAAAGATTTTGTCTTCTTGGGAAGCCCTTTTTGAATGTCGCTCTGATATGTCTTCATATTCTACCGATCTATCAAATGTGATACAATTTAAAAGTTTTTATTAACAGTATGATTTAATTTCTATCGATGAACCTATTACATCTGATAATACTAGGTATCTGGCTCATGCTTCCTGCTTACGTGCCGAACCCCGCAGCGGCACTCTTCGGTGGGGGAGCCCCGATAGATCTTGGAAAGAAGTTAAAAGACGGTTATCGAATATTTGGGGACGGTAAGACGTTTAGGGGACTTATCGCAGGGACTTTATGCGGTATCGCTATTGGATTGATACAAAACCTTCTCTCTCCAATGATGGGGCTTCCATCTTTCGTCTTGCCCGCACTCGTCTGCCTCTCTTTCGGCGCCCTCTTGGGAGATTTGTGTAAAAGTTTCTTTAAGAGAAGATTTGGTCTTAGGCGCGGAGCTTCCCTTCCAGTTGTGGATCAACTCGATCTCGTCTTCGGCTCATGGCTTTTATGCTTCATCTTCGTCAGGGAATGGTTTTTATACAACTTCAATCTTCAGATAATTGTAGTTGTGTTAGTAATGACACCACTTCTACACATATCTATGAACGTCATCGGTTATAAGATGGGGGTTAAGAAGGAACCATGGTAAAAAGAACGGTCAGATGCGTCTTGATCGTGAAGGAAGAAGATCAAAAAAAATTGGACGAGGCGATAGATGAGGGGGAACGCATATATCGTCTGGTTCAGAGAAAGAAGAGGGCAAAAGTAGAAACTTTCTTATCGGACGATATTAAGAAAGATATGATCTCAGTGGCAAAAAGATCCAAATCATCCTCATCCAGCATTCCTTTGATATTGGATTTCAAAAGAGACTGCCAGCCAGTAATAAAAGAAGATAAGATGAAAAATGAGAAGATATTTATAAAAATTCAATTTTCTCTCGACTCCGGAGGTGAAGCGACGGGATACCTCTCATTTCAATCAGGAGGGATGGAATATATCTTTGACGCAATGGGGGGCGAGCTCTCGTTTGGAAAAGCAAATTTATACAGAAATGGTACCTATCTATTGGATATAGAGGTTAATAAGAGAGATCCAATGGTGGATAAACCAAAACATGTGGCTGGAATAAGTATTAAGAATTATAAGGTACATTTTACGGTTTTTGATCTGATAGAGAAGAAGTTGATGGAGCCAAGTGTATTAGACTTTTCCATTCTTAAAGACATGAGAAAAAAATTGTTTGAGTTGAAATTTGATGAGATAGACGGAAAAATTCTCGAAAAAAGGGATCGAGAAACGATACTCTATATAAGAACACTATCCGAAAGGATGGCAAAGATACTATCAAGATATGGCGATACGATCGCATTTATAGAAAATCCAAGAGATAAGGGTATAGCAGCTTACGAAGGAGATGATATAAAGGAAGAGGCCCCTAGTTGGATGGATATACTGATGAATAAATTTTTGGAGAGGAGCCTCGAGTGGAATGGGGTACCGTTAATAGAGATACCATCCGTCGCTGCCATCTTTGAGTGCCCCTTCGGCAGTATGATATGGCAAGATTACAAAAAGATCCTTAAAGAATCTGAGAGAATATTTCCTGAAGACGCAGTAAACGAGGTGGGCTTTAAGATCATCGTTGAGGGGTTGACAACACTCCTGTACATGCCGGAAGAGTCCGTGGGAGAAGTAAATCCGTTCGCAGTGTTAAAATAATTATATAAAACACATTAAATTTTGGGAAGAACTTTAGAATACTTCTTAATCCTCATCATCTTTCCTTCGGGTTGGATAAGCCATGTCATCCAGCAGAGCTCTACCGGTCTGTAGCCACACCTTAAGGCGATCTCTTCTGTTTTTTCCACGAACTCGACATCATTATTTACAGGTTTAGCACCTGCTCTCTCCAAAATTTCATTTATCACCCTCTTAACTATTTTATCAGGCATCACAGTATCAACACCACCCATCATCCTCAAATATTGAAAGGTGTTTATGCCCACACCCCTGATTCTCCCAATTGGATCTTCCTGCCACTCCTCCAAATGAGCATCACTGGCCCAATTAATTAAAGCAACCCTATCAAACTCCCCAGAATTTGTGAGATAAGAAGCAGCATCCTTTGCCACCGCCCACGATCTCCTGTTCTTCCAGACCGTTCTTAATTCATCTATATCTGCTCCTGCGAGATCTTGAAGATCTTTTATCCTGCCATCTTCCATAAATTTCTTATCAAACTCCTCAACCTTTGGAACGACTGCGGTAAAGTAATTTAAGCCAATAGAAGTAAAGGCAGCATCAACAACCATTAAGACGATCTTTCCTCCCCATCTCTCTGTTCTTAAACATCTGTTGCAGTATTCTTCTATGCCAGAAACCTTCTGCATGTAGGTGTCGAGTACGTTTTTTAGTTTAGAGGTCATGGAATGTCATTGTTGGTAAAGTTTTTAATAGCTTTTTAATCGACGGGTGGAGATTTTGGTTCAGTGGCTGTCCTGAAATTTATCGCCCTTTTTACAGTGGATTCACTCTTCCTGACAAATTCTCTTGTAGATCTTCTTTGATCTCTTACCGTAGAGTTAGGAAAAAGTTGTATATTCATATTGTTTTATTTTTAAGTTTTAATTATTTCTATATATCCCCCATAAATCACGTTTCCCTTTTCTGTCTCCATATCGAGATAATAAACGCCATCTTCCGGCACGGTAAAAATCTTTTCATCTCCTTCATGAGTAATTGTAGTTTTCTCAATGGTCGGTAAAGTTGGTTTTGGGCAAATTAGATCATAATATATACATGGCAAACGGCAGATTGTACAGAGCGGATTTGACATAGTGCAGCAGTAATATACTCTGTTTAAACATGTTTCCTGACCAGCTCTTGGAGTATTTGCCAATAAAACCTTAAGATTACCATCTCCACGCATATCAGACACTACAACTTTTATTTCATCTCCTTTTTGTAACTGTCCTATTTTGTATTCATCAACAGTAGAGGCATTTTCGATGAAATTTACTTTCCCTTCTATCTCAATCCTATTCTGATCCGCCAAACATATCGGCATCGCCACACTCGCCGCCAAGATACAGATCGCAACGATCAACCCAATCGGCATCATCCATTTCTTCATTCTTTTTATCTCTCTTTAGTCATTCATTTCTATCTTTAAGAAGATTTATAACTCATCCAACATAAATATATCTCCCTACTCAGCCCAACCTCTTCCACGCGTAAAAAAACCTCTGCACTGCTGTCACATTCCCAAAGACCGCAAAGATCACCATCGCAAACGTCAAAAGTTTAATTCCAAATATCTCATTGAATAAGAGCTGAAGAACCAAAAATATGGATAAGATCATCATCCGATCCGCCCTTCCAAGAATTCCGCCATAACTTCTCTTAAGTCCAACCGCCTGTGCCTGTGTCCCCATATAACTCGTTAGAAGGACGCCGATTATCGCAGATATCCCTATCATCTCGGCGGCAGATGTTCCTATCGTTTCTGGAGAACAGTATCCACCAAAGAAGACGCCTAAAAGCATGAATATATCGGAATATCTATCGAAGACGTGATCTAAAAAATCACCTCTATCGCCCTCCACTTTTAAGTATCTCGCCAATCCTCCGTCCAAAACGTCAAAGAGACCGTTTAAGATGATAAAGGTGAGAGATACAATCAGATAAAGAGGATTATACTTAGATAGATATATGAATGATCCTGCAAGAAATGCGCATAAGAGCGATATGACAGATAACTGGTTGGGTGTAATCTTTCCGCCCATAAGCTCGATCAAGGGCATCGTCTTCTCATAAATCCATTCTTTATACTCATCTAACGTCAAAAGAAATCCTCACTCCAATCTATCTTTCCGGGCTCATAATCTCCTCTGCCCATTATTATATCTTTAACCTTACCTGCGGCATCCAGAACGGATATATTCGTGGTGTTTATCTCTCTAACCTTTCCTTCGTGGATCTCCAATGATTCTATTAATATCACGTCCAACGCCTCTGCCTCAACGTTCTCCCTTACCTTCTCCTTAGAATATCCCTTCGATTCCAGCCTCTTTTTAAGTATCTTTGGATTGGTTCTTAGAACGATGACGAGATCTGCATCAAGGTAATGTGATAGATGACCTTCAAATATTAAATCTTCTTTGGATTTAAAATATCTTTTCACTTCCTTCCTCAATCGATCCACATCGACCATGTAACTATCTCTCTTCTCGTCTCTCCCCTCATACAATTTTTTATCTATCAAGAACTCGTTTAGATGCACCACATTAAAATCTGGGAGCGCTCTCTTCAAAATATTGGCGACGGATGTCTTTCCAGTTCCGGGTGTTCCTGTGAGAGCGATGTCCACGAAAACCTCTGGTTTTTCAATCCTGTGTCCTACCTTCGGTAGGACTGCAAATAAAAGATTTGCGTATAAAAGATTTGCGTATTGTATTTTTTTTATATAGGATTAATCGTAAATTAATATAGTAAAATTTTTCAGAAATAGCATAGCATCATATTCACGAATTTTACAAAAGATCGAGATTGTAAAATTTATTCCCCCCTCTCGATATGGAGATGCATCACGCCTATTTTGTATCAATCGCCCCTTTTATAATAGTAAAAACAAGAGGGTTCATAGCTAATCACAAACTTTTTGCTGCTTCTTGGAACCTCATAGGTACTTGTTCCTTCGACCTTTTCTTTGTAATACAAATCCTTTGAATAAGGGAAAGGATCCCTCCATTCATACTCAGAAAAAAACCCTTATGCCCACCATAATACATGTTGCCATATTCCTCGTGTAATAGGAAATCTGTCAATCCTATCTCTCACCTTATGACCATAATTATAGTTAAGTACCTAACATATTAAACTTTTAAAACTCTCATCCGTAAATTTCTCGATCCAATCTTTGGTGAATGATAGACTTTTGGAGAATCTGGCAAATGATTTACGGATTATCTCGGTCACCTGTTCATCCATCCTTTTTTTAAAATATCCTCAGCATTCTTTGGTCTTCTGTGCTCGTGGGGATATGGCTTTCCATATCTAAACCCGAACGATCTTAATATGACTCTCACCTGTTTTAACGTATAAGATACATCAAATCTCTCTTTAATCAGGTCTCTTACTTCATTCGTCGTCCAGTCATCTCTCTCCTTTAACAGATCTATCAACTCTAAATCTTCGATTTGCAACGCTTTGTTTATTAATGCAGTTCTTCAAAAATCTCCTTGAGTGCGTCTACCACCCTTCTATTATCTTCTTCTCTTCCGACGGATATTCTGATAAAATTTTTTCCAATCCCCCGAAATGATGAACAGTCCCGAACGATCAATCCTTTTTTCATCAATTCTTCCATCGCAAAAGAGGATTCGAGAGGAGAAACATCAACCAGGACGAAGTTTGCTTCGGAAGGAAAGGTTTTGAACGGTATATTATCTTCCAAATATCTTCTCCCCTTCTTTATCTTATCAACCACACATCTCAAGTATTCCAGATCATTTAGAGATGCATAAGCCGCCTCTATCGAGAGATAACCTATAGAGAATGGTGTCGCGACCTTCAAACACGCTTTTTTTATCCATTCGGGGAGGAGTGCATACCCCACCCTCATGCCCGCGATGCCAAACGCCTTTGAGAGCGTTCGAAGGACGATCAAATTATCGTATTGATCGACGAGATCGATATAGGTATAGTTAGAGAACTCTGCGTACGCCTCGTCCAATAGAACGATTCCGTCGAACGCATCTAAAATTTTGATCAACTCCTTCTTTGGAAAGATATTGCCCGTTGGGTTGTTTGGGGAACAGATAATGGTCATCTTCGCTTTTTCTCTATCTGCCTTCTTCAATATCTCATCTGAGAATATTGAGAAGTTATCGTCCATCTTCAAAAATAGAGGGATCGCACCGTGAACTATCGAAGTTATCTCGTAGTAGGAAAAGGTTGGGATTGGGATGATCACCTCTTCTCCCGCTTCAATAAAGACGCGCATCAACGTATCTAAAACGCCATCCACGCCCGCGCCCACAAAGACATTCTCTTCCGGCAATCCGGTATACCCTGATATTACCCCATAGAGCTTCTTTGTGTTAGGATCCGGATAAAAATTTATCTTCCCAGCAGAACTCTTTATAGCCTCTATCACCCTCCTACTCGGCGGATACGGATTTTCGTTCGACGAAAGCTTGATGATATCCCTCTCATCAATTCCATATCTTGAGGCGGCATCCTCTATATTCTTTCCGGGAACGTACTCTTTGATCCCCTCTAATGCCTTCCTAATCTTCCTAATATGCAATGGCAGACACCGCCGAGTCTATCTCGTTTCTCTCTATCACGAATGGGGGAACAAGTCTCAACACCTTATCCGAAGTAGCATTGATCAGGACGCCTCTCTCTCTCGCACGATCTACGATCTCGTTTGCATCTTCGTTCACAGAGACGCCGATCATCAGTCCCTTTCCCCTGACCTCTTCGATGAAAGATACGTTCTTTTTCAAGATATTCAATCTCTCTCTGAAGTATATTCCATTTTCTTCAGATCTTTTGATCATCTCTCCTCTCTCCATCGCCTCGATGACTCCCAAGATAGCGGAACATGCGAGAGGGTTTCCGCCGAACGTAGATCCATGATCTCCCCGCCCAAAACTCTTTGCGATCTCATCTTTCGCCGCCATTGCGCCCACTGGAAATCCTCCGCCTATTCCTTTACCCATCGTTACTATATCCGGTTCTATCTCCTCATGCTGAAATGCGAACCATCTTCCTGTTCTCCCAAATCCCGTCTGCACTTCGTCTATAATAAGAAGAACATCTTTTTCGTCGCAGATCTTCCTAACTTCCCTCAAATATCCTTCAGGCGGGACATTTATCCCTGCTTCCCCCTGTATTGGCTCTAAAATTACTGCCGCAGTATCTTCGTCGATCTCGTCTTCTATCTTCGATGAATCCCCATATTCGACGAAACGTACATCTTTTAAGAGGGGTTCAAAAGGTTTCCTGAATGTCTCCTTATGCGTAACACTTACTGATCCGATCGTCCTTCCGTGAAATGAATTTATCGTTGAGATGAACTTCCTCTTTCCCGTATGCTTCTTCGCAAGTTTCAATGCCGCCTCGACCGACTCCGTCCCGGAGTTACAGAAAAATACCTTGTCCATCCCGGATCTCTCGACTATCTTCTCCGCTGCATCCACCTGCACATCCGTATAATATAGATTTGAGACGTGCATCAATCTATCCAACTGTTTTTTGATCCTTCTAACAACGATTGGATTTCGATGGCCGACACCGTTTACTGCTATTCCCGCAACACAATCGATATACTCCTTCCCATTTATATCCCAGACCCTCGCCCCCTCTCCGCTAACGATGACGATCGGCTGTCTCGTATAAGTCTGGAATATATATCTCGATTCTTTTTTAAATACCTCTTCTTCGTCCATTTGAGAAACCTCTGGTTTTAGTCGCGAATCGAAGATTTGCGATATGCCAAAAATCTCCGATTTTTGAGCACAAACCCTTCACTCGTACTCTATCGTTGCGGGAGGTTTCGGTGTAATGTCATAGACGACCCTTGATACGCCCGGCACCTCGCCTGTTATCCTGAAACTTATCCTTTCCAGTGTATCCCAGGGGAGCCTCAAGAAATTTACCGTCATCCCATCCCTCGATTCAACCGCCCTCACAGAGATGATCCACCCATAAACTCTTCTATCTCCCTTCACGCCTGTCCCCTTACCGAGCAATGCTGCAAAGGCCTGCCACGGATTATACGCCTTGATCTCCTCTTCAACAATCTTATTCGCTCTTTTAACGATCTTCAGTTTTTCTTCTGTGACTTCACCAAGGATCCTCACCGCCATCCCGGGACCGGGATAGGGCATCCTCTCACTTATCTCATCAGGCAGGGATAAAGCCCTTGCGACCTCTCTAACCTCGTCCTTATAGAGATCCCTGAGCGGTTCTATCACCTCTTCAAAATCGTAATCGAGCGGCATACCTCCGACGTTGTGATGAGATTTTATCCCTCCCTCGGATTCTATCCTATCTGGATAGATCGTTCCTTGGATGAGGTATCTTGCTCCCACTTTTCTTGCCACTTCCTCAAAAACCCTAATAAAGAGATTTCCTATCACTTTCCTCTTCTCTTCTGGTTCTTCGACCCCTCTCAACGAATCTAAAAAGCTTTCTTTCGCATTTATGACTCTTAAATCCATCTCTTTAAACGTTTCTTTGATCTTAGCCGGTTCATCCAACCTCATCAATCCTGTGTCAATAAAAACCGGATATAAATCACTCCCAATTGCTTTGTGAGAGAGATATGCACAAACAGAACTATCTACTCCACCAGAAAGAGCCATCAAGGCTTTCCCCTTCACCTCTTCTCTAATAGCTTCTATAGTCTCTCGTATAAAGCCCTTAGTATCCATACAGTCATCTCTAATTCTATTTTTAACTTTTTTGATCTTTTTTGAAATCTATCATAGCCCTGACAAACCCAAGAAAAGCAGGAGCAGGTTCATCAAGGCTGGACCTGAACTCCGGATGAAATTGGGTGGCAATGAAGAATCTATTGCCTGGGATCTCCAGAATTTCCATTCTTTCTCCGATTTTCCAGAAAATTTCACTCCATTCTCCTCAAACACCTCTATATAATCCGGGTTTACCTCATACCTGTGTCTGTGCCTCTCACGAATTTTGTCTCTCTTATAAAGTTCATAAGCCAAAGAATTTTTTTCAATATCAATCTCTTGATCNCCAAGCCTCATCGTGCCGCCCAAGTCCTTTATCTCTCTCTGTTCCGGNAGCAGGTCTATTACGCAAATCGAAGATTTTTGAGCAGTTTGATCTTCGACGGCAGGCGAGTTGAACTCNTCAAATTCCCTGCTCTNNGCATTGATCTTTAATACATCTCTTGCAAATTCGATGACAGAGAGTTGAAACCCGAGGCATATACCGAGAAACGGAATATCTCTNTCTCTTGCATATCTTATCGCGTCGATCTTTCCCTTGGTCCCCCTCACCCCGAATCCTCCCGGAACCAAAATTCCGTGCATCTCTTTAAGATACTCATCTAAATTCGCGCTCTCTTCCAAATCTTCCGCCTCAACCCATCTTATCTCTATCTTATGGTTATAATCTTCTCTCATACAGGCGTGCTTTAAAGCCTCTTTAACACTTAGGTAAGCGTCTTCGAGCCCATATTTTCCCACAAGGGCGATTTTTATCGAGTCCTTATTCACCTCGTTATATGCCTTTATCCTCTTATACCATCTGGTATCAACCTTCCGCCCATCTAACTTTAGCTTCTTGACCAGATATTCTCCCAATTCCTCTCTTTCCAGCATCTCCGGGACCAAATAGATGTCTTTTGCATCGTAGTTACTTATCACGGCCGGCTCTGGCACGTCACAGAAGAGTGAAATCTTAGATTTTGTCTCTTCAGACAAGCTGTCTCTGCATCTGCCAATGATCACGTCTGGTTGTAATCCCAAACTCTTTAACTCTTTGACAGAGTGTTGGGTGGGTTTCGTCTTCTGTTCCCCGATATTATTTATAGGAACAAGTGTAACATGAACTAGAATGAGGTTCTCCTTCTTCTCTTCTCTTCTCATCTGCCGGATGGCTTCCAGGAAGGGCATACCTTCTATATCCCCCACGGTTCCCCCAATCTCGACGATACATACATCTGAGTCACTCTTTTTTGCCACCTCTCTTATCTCCCTCTTTATCTCATCCGTTATATGCGGGATGATCTGAACGGTCTTTCCTAAAAAACCCCCTCGTCTCTCCTGCTGAATCACACTCAAATAGACTTTTCCGGTTGTTATGTTGTGATCGCTCGTCAATTCCACGTTTAAAAATCGTTCATAATGCCCCAAATCTAAATCTGCCTCTCCTCCATCTTTTAAAACATAGACTTCACCGTGTTGGAAGGGATTCATCGTCCCTGCGTCTATGTTTATATAGGGATCTATTTTGATGACAGTCACTTTGTATCCCCTATTTTTTAGCATTCTCCCTATAGAAGCGGCAGTTATTCCCTTACCAAGGCCGCTCAACACGCCACCCGTAACGATAATATACTTCATTCAAAAATCTCCGATTTGCCATCTCATATCAGCAGAAGTATCATCGCTATTATAAAAAAGAGTACCGCTGCGAGGAAGAGAAATATCTCCCACTCGGAATATATCCTCTCCACGAAGTAGTTGAAAATCTTTGATTTTTGGGCACGGTTCTCAAATCTGATAAGGGGGCCTTTTATACCATCTTCTATATATTTCCCGAGGATCTTTTTTATGTCCAGCACTTCCACAAAGTCCCTTTTGCGAGATTCCTCTACCTCTTCTTCCCCCTCAGAAGTTATGGTTTTGGGGGAGATTTTAAGGGAAAAAACCTCCTTTGAAAGTCCATAAGAAGCCGTTACTCCTATCCGTACTTTATATTCTTTCTCATAAGGCAGATCTATNCTGATGGGGATCTTCTCCTCTCCTTCGACGTAGAAATTGTTTTCTGGGAAAGAGACCACGCTTTCTATACCCGTATTAACCGGAAAAACCGAAAAGTAGAGATGAACGGGGACGCCGTAGTTCTTTAGTGAAATATAGGCGACATTTCTTCTTCCCACATCTGCTTCCACAGAGATCTCCTTCTCGTCATCTTCAACTTCTATCGAACCGTTCTCAATTCTATTTATCAAAATCCTTTGCTGCATATTTTACCTCATCTCGGGGGGAAGTAAGATCGGGACCCCATCCTCGATGGGGTAATATTCTTTGCATCTCGAGCAATATAACCTTCCCTCTATAATCTCATCTCCCTCTTCTTTAGATATAGATTCAGATTCTATGATGAGATCCCCCTTGCAGATGGGGCACGCCAATAGATCTATCAGATCTCTTCTCATCTTCCACCTCTCACGCCACTTTTCTATGTCGCAAATCAAAGATTTGCTGGCTTAAAATTCTCTTAACTTTTCTTAGCGAGGGCAGTTTCACAATCAACCATATTCATAAAAACGGGCCGAGAGGGATTCGAACCCCCGACCTACAGATTAAGAGTCTGTCGCTCTGCCGAACTAAGCTACCGGCCCAATCTGGAATAACATTTTTTTCGATATTAAACCTTTTGCTTTTGTGCCTTTCCAAAATTGTCCTCGAGAGTCAACGCGAACAAAAAGGAAAGGATTATGGTAGATGACATATAAGATCAGACAGATAAAAACCATAAATAAAAAATAGGTGTGGAATTGAATTCAGCCATCGTCGCTATCGCTGCGATCTTTGCTCTATTGTCCGGATACAAATTTTATGGCACATTCATTGAGAAGAAGATTGTAAAGCCAGAAGAGAAACCCACATCAGCGCACGAGTTGCGAGATGATTTTGACTATTCGCCAGCACGACGCATAACTTTATTTGGCCACCACCCCTCATCCATCGCTGGAGCAGGGCCAATCCTTGGTCCAGTGGCAGCTGCCATTGCATTCGGCTGGACTGGTTGCTTGTTATGGATCGTCATCGGCGGTATATTTATGGGTGCCGTGCACGATCATCTCTCGCTGATGATCTCTGTGAGGCATAAGGGCGTATCAATACCAGATTTGTCTGGCGAGATCGTGAGCCCGCTGGCAAGATTGCTCTTCACGATCTTCGTCTGGATCACGCTTGTGCTGGTGATCGTGATCTTTGGCATAACTGATGGTCATAGCATTGCTTGTAGGATACCATTGCCCTGTGATGCTTCCGTTTGCCCACGGTACTGATGTCATGGTTTGGTTCGCAATCCTTATGGCATATTGCATCTTTGCATCGGTCTTGCCTGTATGGCTGTTATTGAGACCCAGAGATTACTTGTCGATGTATATTCTCTTCGCAGTCCTGATAGTTGGCTATATCGGGCTTTTCGCATACCATCCGGAGATATCTACTAGCCCATTCATCTCTTCCGCCAATCAGTTAGTTGCAGCACTGGCGTTGCTCACGATATCGATGTGGCTTGCTAGCACAAAAAGCCGGCTCTGTACACGGCAATCCCGTGCGTAATCATGCTGACAACAACGATTGGGGCATTGATATGGCAGATACCTTACAATCTCTTTTATGCTGTTCCCCACCAACCACAGCTGAGTATGGTTGGGATGATACTACTGGTCCTGGCTNTTGCAGTGGCCATCGAANCTATAAGAACCCTGGTAAGGGCCAAGTTATGGAAATGAAAAATATTCAAATGCCAAATGTTNTTTATCTCACCTCAATATTTCATTTGCTCCTTTGTATATACATNACNAGTGTTTCCATNCTCTTTGAGATATCAGCTAGGATCTTNTTCTCCCCTTCATTTAGATGAGGAGATACTTGTTGCAACCCCTTTAAAATACCTATAGCCTCAATAGCTTTGGTGATCTCTTCGGTTGGTGCTGCCCTCTTAGCATCTATTTTTTCCTTCGCTTTCGCTCTTTTATGCTTTGTCCTTACATGTCGAGCCAACTCTAGAGGTGTATCAAATGCCTCTCCACAATACTTGCATTTATATTTCTTTTTTATTTCTTCCATAGTACTAACTTTTTATCTTCTCCTATATAATTCTTATCAATTATCTCACCGATACTGTCAAGTTAAAAATATAAATTATCAGCATTCACATCCTTAAGCTGTTTTTGGATATATTTTATTTATGGAGTTTATGGTGATAGAAGTAGCGGTTAGTTTCTCATATCATATGATAACTTCAAAGTGGTAGCAAAAGACCCTACCTATTCTTGGATAATAGAAAAAGATAAGTATTAGATAATAAAAAAGAATGTAGTTGCAGATCGAAGATTTGCAATATGCAACGAAATCTTCGATTTTTGAGCACTACCCGCCTTAACTCAATGGCAGAGTGCGCGGCTGTAGTACGTGTGTGCCCAAAGAAGGTGCAATGATCCGCGCGCAGAAACCGCGATGTTCCCGGTTCAAATCCGGGAGGCGGGATCTTTTATTATAAAAAAAATAAAAAAAAAGTTTTAATTCACAACGAGCTCAAGAGCGAGTCGAGCGAAGAAACTAGCCCCTTGATCAAGGGATCAACTAACGGGGAGATCATTCCCACGAGTGGCTCCAGTTTTGGAAGAACAGCTTCGAGCAATGGCCCAACAGACTCAAGCAGGGGTGCCAACATATCGAGTAACTTATCGAGTATGGGTGTCGACATATCCAATATGGGACCCAAAAGCTCCATCGTTATCGGAAGACTTGACTTTACGAGGAGCCCAATATCTAGCTCCGATAGAATACCCGACAAAAGATTTGAAATGACCTCAGGATGCTCGCCCAGCGCAATAGTGCTACCGGTCACCAACCCCACGATGGCTTTTGGATCCAACCCGGATAGCAGATTCAAAACCAACTCCGGCTTCTCGCTGGCCATATAGAGCATGTTATTCACGAGCTCCGCAGCCTTCGCGAGATCTTCCTCACTCAAAAGCCCTGACGATACCTTCATAATATCTATGGTCGCCGGTCCCACCAGCTGTATCAAACCGCCCACCAAACCGCTCATCAACCCGCTTTTACTTTTATTCTCGCTCATATTATCCCTTCATTTTACCTAATCGTTCTTCTTTACTTATCTTCTCAACTCGAAGAGCCAAGAAGAGCCTTCACTGCATTTGTTAGAGCCCCTATCATCGGTCCGATCACCTTCGTCAAAGCATCAAATATTGGACCCACAGTTTCCAGGAGCGAACCTACGATCTCGAGTACGGGAGTCAACATATTAAGCACCGCTTCGATGATTGGACCTAGTATGTCCAAAAGAGGATCAAGGAGCTTCATAGCCACCGGAAGAATCGCCCCTATAGTCGAAGATAGCAGTTCTCCGATGTCGATCGAGGAAACCGCATCGACAACTGTACCCAAGAGATTCGGAATCATTCCTGTCACGGATTTTATCATCCCGGGGGATAGCATCGATTTTATCAACCCCGTCACCATCGGGGTAGCCATACCCATTACCCCCCCCAATATATCACCAATGTTCGTTTTACCTTCACTCATATTATACTGGTTGATGTTTCACCTATAAATATATTACGATTTTTGGTGACAAAAAAACTTTAATGGTGGTGATGTTCTTTTGGTATTGGAGGTGAAGAGGATTTTATGATACAAATACCATACGGTAAGAGAGATCTGACCCTCAATATGAGGGAGAATATGCATCTGGTAAAGGGCCCCGCAGAGAATATCAAAAGGTCTCATGACCCGATAAGAAAGGCGCTTAGAGATCCGATCGGGACGAAGAGATTAGAAGAGATTTGTGAGGGAAAGAAAAATTGTGTCATTGTCGTCGATGACCACACGAGGAATACACCGACGAAAAAGATGGTGGGGGCTCTTTTAGAAACTTTGGGAGGTAAGATGGATGAGATAAAAGTAATCTTTGCAACTGGCACACACAGATCCCCCAGAAGGGATGAGATAAGATCTATTTTAGGAAAGAATATTATGGAGGAAGTCAAGATAGAATCCCATGACTGCGACGATGAGGGGAATCTGGTTTATCTGGGAAGAACGTCCTTCAAAACCCCCGTTTATATAAATAGGACGTATCTATCGTCTGAGATAAAGATAATAACAGGAGATATATCTCTGCATTACTACGCCGGATTTGGGGGTGGAAGAAAGAGCATACTTCCAGGTTTGGCTGGAAGAGAGACGATAAAAAAGAACCACAGTTTATTACTTGATAGTAAGGCGTTTATGGGAAATTTAGATGGTAACCCGGTCCATTTGGACATGATGGAGGCTGCAAGGATGCCGGGCGCATATCCAGATTTTTCACTGAACGTAATTTCCGATTCTAAAGGTGATGTTCTGGCGGCATCGTCTGGAGATTTAAGCCTTGTCTTTGAAGAATTGGTGAAGATCGCAAAGAAAAGCCTCGTGAAGAAGATGGATAACTATTTTGATGAGATTGTGGTTGGAGCCGGTGGACATCCAAGGGATATAAATTTATACCAGTCGGCAAAAGCTCTTGAGATGGTTAAGGGAGGTGTAAGACCAAACGGGAAGATAATTTTATTGGCAGAATGTATCGAAGGGATCGGAGATGAAACTTTTGAGGCGTGGATGGAGGAGTGTAAATGTCTGGACGAGACAGAAGATAAGATAAAGGGAGATTTTGAGCTCGGTGGGCACAAGGCATACTATCTCCGAAAGATTATGAATAGAAATAAGGTCTTTTTGATATCAAGTTTGGACGACGGTCTCGTCGAGAGGTGGGGGATGATTCCAAAGGGATCGTTGGATGATCTATTAGATGAGATCGAGGGAAAAAACGTTGGAATAATACCGACGGCAGATTTTATGATTGAAAGGAGGTGATCTTATGGAAATATCTGAGATAGAACTCAAGGGGCATATCATAGACTCAGGCATCTTAACTAAGGTATTCGATATGATCATGGATTTGAATGGAGATTTTGACATTCGAGAATTCGATATTGGAAAAGATAAAACGGATCACAGTTATGCCAGAATCCTGGTCAAGTCCAAAGATAAAGAAGATTTAGAAGATATCTTAACTGCGGTGCATAAGTTGGGCGCGACGCTCCCTGAGATGGATAACATCGAATTTAAAGAGGCGAAGAGAGATAAAGTCGTCCCGAGGGAATTTTACTCCACGACAAATCATCAAACGTACGTAAGAATGAACGGTGGGTGGGTGAAAGTTGAAGATATAGGGATGGATTGTCTGATCGTAGTTGCGGGTAATAGGGCGATATGCAAACCCATAGGAGATATAAAAAAAGGAGATAAAGTTATTGTTGGCAGGAAAGGGATAAAGGTGGTTCCACCGGAGAGGCCAAGAGAGAGAAGCTCATTTGAATTTATGACGGGAAAGGCCTCCTCTGAGAGACCAAACGCCTCAACGATTAAAAAGATCGCAAGGGAGATCATGATGACAAAGAGGGATGGAGGTAAGATGGCGGTTGTGGGAGGGCCTGCAATCGTTCACACAGGTGCATCGGATGCACTCGCGGAGATGGTAAGGAGAGGATACGTAGATCTATTACTCGCTGGCAACGCTTTGGCCGTTCATGACGTGGAGAATAGCCTCTATGGAACGTCTTTGGGAATGGAGATTAAGAGCGGAGAGGGAACCGTTGGGGGTAACAAAAATCACATATATGCTATAAGTGAGATACTAAGGGCGGGCTCCATTAGAAATGCCGTGGAGAAAGGAATCTTGAGAAGCGGAATAATGTATGAATGCATAAAGAACGATGTCCCTTATGTCCTGGCCGGGTCAATAAGGGACGATGGTCCCTTACCTGATACGATATCCGACTCAATGACGGCAAAGAAGATTATGAGGGAAAAGCTTAAATGTATTGACATGGTAATTATGATGGCAACGATGCTCCACTCAATCGCGGTTGGAAATCTGTTGCCTTCTCACGTGAAGACAGTGAATATCGACATAAATCCATTGACGATAACCAAGTTGATAGATAGGGGTTCTGCCCAGACGATTGGGATAGTTACGGATGTGGGGTCTTTTTTACCGCTTTTGGCGTCTGAGTTAAAGGGTGTGGGAAATAGCAGTTAAAAGGCAATTGTGTTACACGGCTGTATTATAAAATAAAGAATGTTGTCATAAAGATGGAGAAGAGAGAGATGAAGGAGGATATACTCGGTGGCTTAGGTATCAAATCTACGAAGGATATCGATGTTCCCGAGAAGTTGATCGATCAAGTCATCGGTCAGGAGCATGGCAGTGAGGTGATAAGAAAAGCGGCCAGGCAGAAGAGGCACGTGATGATGATAGGTGCACCTGGAACCGGGAAGTCTATGCTGGCAAGGTCGATGGCAGAACTCCTTCCAAAGGAGGAATTGGAAGACGTTCTCGTTTATAACAATTCAGAAGACCCAAATAATCCTAAAATAAGGATCTTACCGGCGGGAAAGGGAAAGGAGATCGTTGATGCCTATAAAAAGGAGATGAAAAAGGCATCTCAAAGTAGAAACACGCTTAATATGCTCATCATATCAAGTATCATTCTCTTCGGTATGATATTAGCCTTTCGGGGAAATATCATGGCATTTTTTTATTCCATCATCGCGGCCGCCTTTGTATTCATGGCATTGAGGTATACCATCCCAAAAGAGTCGGTAAATGCGCCAAAACTCCTTGTATCAAATGGCGGAAAGATGACGGCGCCTTTCATCGATGCGACAGGGTCTCATGCCGGTGCACTCCTGGGCGATGTTAGGCACGACCCGTATCAGTCTGGTGGTTTGGAGACTCCTTCACAGGAGCGGGTCGAGGCTGGGGCGATACAAAAGGCGAACAAAGGCGTTTTATTTATAGACGAGATAAATACGTTAGGGATGGAGTCGCAACAGAACCTGCTAACCGCTTTACAAGAGGGAGAATATCCGATAACTGGGAGATCGGAGAGAAGTTCTGGGGCAATGGTAACGACAGATCCAGTTCCATGTGATTTTATACTCGTCTGTGCCGGAAATTTGGATGCAGTAGAGGGAATGCACCCCGCACTCCGCTCGAGGATAAAGGGAGACGGATACGAGGTGTATATGGAAGATACGATGGATGATACAGCTGAAAATAGGGGAAAACTCGTCAAATTTATAGCACAAGAGATAAAGAAGGATGGTAAGATACCCCCCTTTGATAGAAGTGCCATTGCGGAGATCATAAGTGAGGCACAAAGACGGTCGGGCAGGAGAAACAAACTGACGTTGATGCTCAGAGATCTCGGGGGATTGATCAGGGTAGCAGGAGATATGGCACGAGAGGCGGGGGTCGAATTAGTATCTGCAAAGCACGTTTTGTCGGCAAAAAAGGTGGCGAGGTCGGTCGAGCAGCAGGTGGTCGAGCATTACACAGAGAAAAGGAAAGATTACAAACTATTCAAGAACGAAGGTGAGGCAGTGGGGAGGGTGAACGGTTTGGCCGTGATGGGAGGGGACGCAGGAGTCGTCTTACCGATCGTCGCCGAGGTGACACCCCCTCAATCCAAGGAGGAAGGTAAGATAATCGCCACCGGCAAGCTGAGGCAGATAGCGAGGGAAGCTGTGCAAAACGTTTCTGCGATACTAAAAGGGCTTGGTGATGCCGATCTCTCTAACAGGGATATTCACATTCAGTTCATAGGGACGTATGAGGGGGTGGAAGGAGATTCCGCGAGCATCTCAATCGCGACGGCCGTGATATCCGCGTTGAAGAATATTCCGGTGGATCAAGCGATCGCTATGACAGGTTCGTTGTCAGTAAGAGGAGACGTCCTTCCGATTGGGGGAGTGACGTACAAGATAGAGGCCGCGGCAGATGCGGGATTGAAGAGGGTCATCATACCCAAATCGAACTTAAATGACGTGATGATAGAGGAGAATTACAGGAAGAAGATAGAGATAATACCTGTATCCACCATATCTGAGGTCTTGGAGAATAGTTTGATTACGAATACAAAGATAGATGGAGTTTTAAAGAAGATAAAGAAGATCGCAAAAGAGCAGGTCAACGGGATACCCTCTCCGGCAACGGCGAGAGATGCAAATGCAGGCTGATTTCTATGACGTAAGAAGATGTGAGATAGAGAATAGGGCTTTTGCGATTGAAGATAAAAAGATTGAGCATGTCTCTAGTTCGTTGGATCATTTCACCGTTGTCAGGGCTTTTCTCGATGGTGGCTGGGGTATCGTCTCGTCAAACTCTGACCCCGACGAGGAAGCAGTCTTGAAGGATGCCATCAAATTGGCCAAACTCTCTTCTAAAAGATCGAAGAAGATCTATCTGAAGAGATACGAGATAAAAGATTTCAAGCAGAAGATAGAGGGCAGACTTCTCCGAGAAGAGGATGAATTGTCCATATTGAGGGAGATAGAAGAAAGCGCAAAGATAGACGAGAGAATAAAGAACACAAAGGTCTCCTTCTCCTCATCTAGGATGAAGGTTCTCTATAAGAATGATCATCACGAAGAATTTTACGATCTCTGCAGATCCGGATATTCGATCTCTGCTATTGCAAAGGAGGATGGGGAGATGCAATACGGGGCGGAGAGAGAGTATGGAATTGAAGGATCTGATATTATAGAGGGAGATAGACCACACATACTCGCTAAAAAAGCCGCTGATACGTCTATAAAACTATTGAAAGCATCTTATCCGCCATCTGGGAAGAAAAGAGTTATTTTAGACCAGGAATTGGGTGGTGTGTTCATTCACGAGGCGGTCGGGCATGCAACCGAGGCGGATATAGTCTTGGCTGGAGACTCCATCTTGGAAGGTAAGATCGGAGAAAAGATAGGATCGGAGATGATTAACGTCTATGACGATCCAACAATGATGGAGTACGGTTATTATCCATTCGACGATGAAGGAATAATCCCAAAGAGGCGCGCCTTAATAGAGGACGGAGTCTTAAAAGGTTATCTGCACAATAGAGAGACCGCATCCGTATTGAACAAAGAACCGGGAAACGGGAGGGCGGATGGAGATGAGGTTCCGATCCCTCGAATGAGTAATACATTCATCGGAGATGGAGATATGAAGTTTGAGGAACTGCTCGAACTTGTCTCTGATGGCGTATATCTCTGTGGTTCGAGGGGTGGAGAAGTGAGCACGGCGGAAGGGCTATTCCACTTCAATGCCAAAAAGGGATATATAATAAGGAAAGGGGAGATTGGAGGGATGGTGAAGGATGTCTCTCTATCTGGAAACACATTAGAGACGCTGAAGACGATAGTTGGAGTGGGAAACGATCTAAAAATCAACGGTGGGCATTGCGGAAAGGAAGGACAGACCGTGCCTGTTGGCAGCGGTTCACCCCACCTTGTGATATCGTCATGCTTGATTGGGGGTGAATGAATCAGATTAGATCCTGATGAACTTGAGAGATACAGAAGAAAGATTGGGGCAGATGGAATAGAGATATATTTAGGTGAAGATTCTGACCTCTCCGCGCGGATCAAGGGGGAAAGGTTGGAGGGAGTGGCGAAAAGTTCTTCGAGGGGTTTTGGGATCAGAGTGAACTATGGAGGAAATTTCGGCTTTGCCAGTACGGACGATGAGAAGGATCTGGAAAAGAGGATAGATGCGGCAAAGAAGAACGCGAAGCTGAAGGGCAGGGACGAGGATTGGAAGGGGTTCGTGGGAGCGGAAGAAGATAAAGATAAGAGACGTGAAAAGGTCGAGGGGATATACGATCATCATATAGTAGATTTGAATGGCGAAGAGATGATAGAGTTTGTAGAGAGTTTAATGGAAGGAATTAAATCTGTAAATGGAACCCTTCCGATAGGTGGAGAGGTCTCCACCGTAAGAGAGCAATTTAGGATCATAAATACAAATGGAATTGAAGAAGAAGAGAAGAGAACAATGATATATGGATCCGCTGAGGCGTCTTTTAGGAATGATTGCAAATCTTCGATTTGCAAACTTAAAAATCAGAGATTTTTAAATGATGGTATGAACTCCGCCTATGACTTCGCAATCTCGAGAGCTCTTGACATAGATTTTGAAGAGATAGGAAGAAACGCTGCAAATTTAGCAAAAAATTCTTCTAAAGGTAAGAAGATAAGATCGGGTAGATATGATCTGGTCCTTTCCCCATTAGCCGCATCAGAGCTATTTGATAATATCTTTGTACATGCCATAAACGGAGAAGAGGTGATGAAAGGAAGATCTAAGTTCTCTAACCTTGGAGAAGAGGTTGGAAATGCCGGCTTGACGATACTGGATGATGGTTTATTCAAAGGAGGATGTGGGAGCACTCCATTCGATGATGAGGGTTTTCCGAGCGGAAAGAATTATATTTTAGACGAAGGAATCTTAAAGAATTTCATCTATGACAGTTACACGGCTGGAAAAGAAGGTAAGAAGAGCACGGGAAATGCCGTCAGGGCAGATTACTCTTCTTTTCCAGAGATAGACGTGAGAAACCTTATCGTATCACATAACGAGGTGGGAGATCCCATTGAGGAGATGAGGGATGGAATCTTGATAAATTCTTTCATCGGCGCGCACACCTCAAACGAGATTACAGGGGATTTCTCTCTTGAAGGAAAGAATGCGTTTAAAGTGGAAAGAGGAGAGATAAAATACCCGATAAAGTCTTTGATGGTCTATGGAAACTTCTTCGATCTCTTAAAAGCGATCGTGATTGCCGGGAGAGACATAAAAATGGTATATGATATTGTTACCCCCTCTATACTCGTGGAAGATCAGAGGGTGATATGAGTGAAAGCTAAACTTCAACCGCTTCGTCCCTTTAACCAGCTTTCAACCGCTTCTTCTGTGAGTTTACGTTCAAAGGTGGCATATAGTATATTTATCACGCCGAGCAACTCTCCTATATGTACCTTGCCGTCAGATATCGGGTAAAAGATTACATTATCTATCTTTCTCTTCTCTTCGACGAGCTTGGATCTCCCGATACCTCCTACCGAGGCCACTACGCCCAATGCGTGCCTCTCAGCGAAGCAAGGTAATATTATTGCTCGTTCTGGTATCTCAACATCTCTAACCTTAATATCCGTCATCTCATTTGCCCTAACGGCCTTATCTTCCGCCGCGACAAGCATCTGCCACTCACCCCTTGGGCCCACACTATAGCCATAGGGAAAAGCATCCACACCGATTTTTTGTATATCTCCCCCTCTCTTATCCTTCCAGCTAACAATATCTACCTTAACCATACTCTCCATCTGTGTTTTTGCGTTATATAAATTTAATCTTTCATGGTTAATGAGTGGTCTGTTTTCATCTCTTTTCTAAGAATAATATGGAGAATTGGGAGATAGATGGAATTGGGGGCATAAGTGGATTGAAAAACAGAAAAAAATCCGAAAAACCTTGTAAGGAAAAACCTTGTAAGATCTCAGATCTCGGTGTAATCAAGGAAGAGGCAGATCTAACTAACCTATTCTCAACGGCACGTGATTCGTTTGCCTCATAAATGGGGATGTGAAAATGAACCCATCTCTATCTATGATCAGATGAAATCTAAAATATTTCTTCAATATTTGGAATGTCTTAAGCGAAAATACAGAGAGCCATATCAAGCCACTATCGCATCAAGAGATTCAAGTTAGATATGGTCAGATACTTGTGCCATTTCCACAGATTCTTATTTTCACATATAGGAAGCATTCGTAGATAAAAAGCGGGTGGCATAGAATATATTTATCACCGCGAGCAGCTCTCCCTTGTGTATCTCACCATCGAATATGGGGTGGAAGATCACAGTATCTATCGTTCTCTTCTCTTCGACAGGCTTGGGCATTCCAACGCCCCCCGTCGTGGCAACAGTGCCCAACGCGTGTCTCACAAAATAACAGGGCACTATCACCGCTTTCTCGGGTATTTCAATTTTTTTGACCGCGATATCAATTAATTCATTTGCCCGAATATCCTTATCTTCCGCCGCGAGCAACATCTCCCACTCCCCTTTTGGATTCATTTCAAAGCCGTGAGGAAAAGCCTCTGTGCTGACTTTTCGTATTTCCCCCCCCATCTTATCCTTCCAATAGACGATATCTATCTTAACCATACTCTCCATCCGTGTTTTTGCGTTATATAAATTTAATCTTTCATGCCTTTTTTTATAGCAGACTTGCGATGGCAAATGCGGGAAAGACAGACGAGATCTCTTCTCCGTATATATCGGAAAGGGACGTGTAATCTACCTCCATTCCCTCAAGTGCCTCTTCGACGACGAACTCGCCTGCGCCTGCGATGACAACATCATCAATAGAATATCTTTTGATAGAATTCTCTATCTCCCTGCCGAGTACCTCCAACTGTCTCTCCTTAACCTGTTCTGCCATGCTCTTTATATCTTCCTCTTCCAGCTCTTTAAGATCGCAGCATACGATACGGGCAAGTCTCTTCTTCGACGCCTCCAAGCTTTTTTCTTTCCCGTCGGGCGTCTCGCACGTATAATCTTCTTCTTTAATCATCCCACTGATCGTATAGACGTCTGCCATAGAGGCATATCTCTCCGTCGAGATCCTGCAGTATTCATCCACGCTTGGAATGTAGATCTCATCTATCATCGCCGAAACGTCCGCTCTAAATGCCCCAAAATAGATCAAATTTCCATTCAATAGTCTTTTGAAATCCGTCTTCTCCGATAGACACCTTCTATCTATTACGGGTATGATATCCGTCGTCGTACTTCCCATATCCACGAAGAGAAAATTGGAAAGATTTTCTGATAATTTTACCGACGATGCGAGCCAATTGGGAGAGAAGAATTTTTTCTCGTCCTTTATCTCTTTCTCAAATTTTCCATCGAGGTTGAAATAATATATGTCTTCGTCTTCGAATACGGAGGCTACGGCGTCGCGCATGTATCTGATCCCTTCTTCTTTCGCGGAGAAGCAATCTGCCCCCTCACCGGTCATGACGACGGAAACCTTTTCTATTTCTCTATTTTCTTCTTTTATCTTCTCTAAAATTTCTTTCAGTCTCGAATCCTTCCATAGGGGAAGATAAAAGGATCTTGAATAAGAACCATCGGAGCTTGCCGCCTTCGTGTTTGCCCCACCTATATCAAGGCCGAGGATCAATCGAACTCCTCCAGCAAAAATTTATGCTCCCCTCTTATCTCGACTTTTGGGGGTAACCCTCCAAATTTCCCCCTCAAGATCAGATCCGCCAGCTCAAAATTTATCGCCTTATCTATCCCTACGATAGATGTCGTCGGACGCGGATTCACATCTACCACATAAGGTTCATCCGAGAGGATGATATCTATACCCACGTATCCCCTGCATTCCATTATCCTTGCCGTCTCTACAGATATGGACATGATCTCGTTCCATCTCTCCGTTCTATACGGAACGATGCCCCCAAGATAATTTATTCCTCCATCTATCGATATCAGTTGTTCATTCACGGTCAAGGGCAAAACTTCATCTTCTCCAACGATCAAGCTTGCGCTTATCTCTTCTCCCTCTATATATCGTGTCAAGATTGATCCTTCTTTCTTCGTCTGTGTTGATCCTTCTTTCTTCGTCTGTGGATCTGATACAACCATAACGCCCTCGGAACCACAACCAAATCTCGGTTTTAAGACGAATTTTTTCCACTCTTCATTAGCTCTCCACTCTTCCTTCTCTATCATTTCCGGAGCTTTTATTCCATTTGAAAGAAGAATATTAGTCGTTTTAAGCTTATCAGAGCAATTTTTCACCGCATTCGGAGGCGATCCAAGATTGACCGTCCCATCTTCTATAATCGAAGTGAGTTCGTACAGTATGTCATCCCTCTCCGGGGCGATCACCAACGCCGCATCGCATCTCTCAGATAGTTTCTCAACGGTTCTAAAAAATTCCCCTCGCACTGCAATACCCGGTATCCTCTCCTCTTCTTTGGCAGGATAATAGACTTGATGTCCAAGTGCGGTGAAACTGTGGGCCAGCGTCTTTAACATGGCCCTCCCCTCTTTTATTATTCCTTTGTCTCCTGTTCCCACGGCGTATTCTATCAGTAGAATCTTCACGTCTTTTCTCTCTTCAGTAGCAGATGATTGACCTGCTCGAGAAACCTCCAGCANAGTATCAGTTGTGTAAGGCCGATCGCGTTTATNTATTCCTCTCTTTCGTAGAGCTTATTTAGGTAATACCCCGTAAAATCTCGTAGTTTCTTCTCCAATTCCCAAAATATGTCGTGATGAAGCTCTCCATCTATCGTTATGACGCCCACATCGCTCCCATAATATTCGTCCTTCCTGAATTCGAGTGAGAGATCTCTCTCAGAGAGCATCATCATCGCTGAAAGGTCGATGTTTAAGTTCAACTCTTCCAATGGAAATTCAACCATCTTCTGAACTAGATTTACATTAAAAATTTCATCTCCCTCATATTTGGAGGGGAATATCCTTATTATCGCATCCGCGTAGATCTTCTGTGGCTGTATAAATTTTATATAATCTGGTTCCCTTTCTAAAATTTCTCTTTTGACCCTCTCCTCGCTATACCCTCTATCTCCCACATCTCTCTTTACCTTCCACCGCCTCTTTATCTTTCTCGATGGATCTACATAGATCTTAAAATCAAGTAACTCTCTCAGCTCTTCGGTATAAAAGGGTAAAAGCCCCTCTAATATTACCACCTTCTTCGGTTCGAACCATTCACGCTCTTTAAAAGTTCCAGTGGAATGATCATAGATCGGTTTAAAAATTCTCTCACCCTCCTTAAGCATCTTCACGTGCTCTAAAAGGAGGTCAAGATCATTAGCCTCAGGAATTAGGGGCGTGATTTCAAGTTCCTTCCTCTCTTTCCTGTCGTATTTATGATAATCGTCTAAAGAGATCGTATTTACGACATCTCTCCCAAGAATATACCTTATTCCGTTTGTAAGTATCGTCTTTCCAGATCCACTATCTCCCGCTACCCCTATGAGGAATGATCTGTCACTAAGGATAAGATTCTCTTTGAATGCCATCTATGGTATACTATCCAGACTGTAAATATATCTTTCCCCACATATCATATCAAAGACGATTAGGCAAATATATATTATATTCAAAGTCATCTTTCTAAAATGGCGTGATGGAATCATGGATGTAGAGATAGACCCAAGGTTATCTGAATTTAGGAATGCCGAGATATTTGCCCCTCCTTCAAAGAGTTATACCCACAGAGCGATCTCCGTAGCCGCCCTCTCCAACGGCTTATGCAGTATTAAAACCCACTCCTTTCAGAGGACACCAATGCCACCATCGGGGCATGCAAGGCATTGGGAGCGAAGATTAAAAGACGCGGGAAAAACTTGGAGATAATCGGTTTTGATGGTTCGAGGGGGATTGCGGCGCCAAATGAGGTGATAGATGCAAGAAATTCCGGTACGACACTCAGATTTTTTACTGCGATCTCATCGCTATGTGATGAATGTGTAGAATTGACGGGGGACTCCTCCCTTAAAAAGAGGCCTAACATGCCCCTTCTAAACGCACTAAAAAATCTTGGCGTAAAGGTCTCCTCTAATGAAGGTAAGGCACCGATAAAGGTATGCGGAAGAATTGACGGGGGGAGACAGAGATAGATGCCTCCATAAGTTCTCAATTTGTCTCCGCCTTGCTCTTATCCGCGCCGTTTGCAAAGAATGATACGAGGATATATGTAAGAGGAAAAGTGAGATCGAGACCGTATATAGAGATGACGCTTCATACGATGAAGGAAGCAGGAGCCAAGGTCTCCATATTAAATAACTATTATCTTATTCCATCAGATCAAACGTTCAAATTGAGAGAATTTGTTATACCGGGGGATTTCTCATCATCCGCCTATTTTATGGCGGCAGCTTCTCTCCTTAATTTTAATCTTGTAATAAACGGATTAAGAGATTCCAGGCAGGGTGACAAGGCTTTCGTAAGTATATTGGATAAGATTGGCTCGAATATAAGATGGGATAAAGAGAGAGGAACGCTAAATGTTTCTAAAGGAGAGTCCTCAAAAATCTTTGATTTTTGGGATCCCGCGCCGAAGGCGTCAGGACTTGCGGGGTTTAAGGTCGATGCCTCCAACATTCCTGATCTCTTTCCCACACTCGTTGTCCTGGCAACAAAGTGCAAGGGAGAGAGTGAAATATATAACGCCGAACATCTAAGATATAAAGAGAGCGATAGAATAAAGACGTTGGGGGCAGAATTAAAGAAGATGGGGGCAAAAATTTTTGAGAGGAGAGATGGTATGATCATAGAGCAATCAGATCTGAATGGATGCGTCTTGGAGAGTCACGGTGATCACAGAATTGCGATGGCTCTCTCCATTGCCGCACTCATCTCTAATGGAAAGAGCGTGATAAAAGATGCAGAATGTGTCAAGGTCTCATATCCAATGTTCTTTGAAGACTTGAGAAAGATTGGAGCTTGTGTGGAGGTCTTTTGATTGACAGGAAATACGTTTGGAAGGATATTCAGGATAACAACATGGGGGGAGTCTCACGGAAAGGCGGTTGGGGCCGTGGTCGATGGATGCCCCGCGGGTTTAGCACTAAACGAGAGGGATATTCAGCGAGAACTGGATAGAAGGAGACCGGGACAGAGCAGAATCGCGACAGATAGAAAGGAGAGAGATGAGGCGAAGATACTCTCTGGGGTATTTGAGGGGAGGACGACCGGGACGCCAATATCAATACTGATCGAGAATAGGGATGTAATATCGGGTGATTACGAAAAATTCAAAAATATGCCGAGACCGGGCCACGCGGACTTTACGTACTGGAAGAAATATGGAGTTAGAGACTATAGAGGAGGCGGAAGGGCTTCGGGGCGGGAGACTGTCGGACGAGTCGCAGGAGGNGCGATCGCAAAGAAACTTCTCTCACTTAAAAAGATCGAGATCATCGCTCANGTCATTCAGGTAGGTGAAATAAGAGCGAAATCGAGAGATTTTGATGAGATAAAGANGAATGTGGAGAAGAACCCGGTCAGATGTGCCGATATGGGCGCCGCCATCTTGATGGAGGAGAAGATTATGGAGAGAAAAGAAGAGGGGGACAGCATCGGCGGAGTGATTGAGGTGATAGCAAAGGGTGTTCCGGCCGGCTTGGGAGAACCGGTCTTTGATAAGCTCGATTCTGATTTGGCGAAGGCACTGATGAGTATAGGTGCAGTAAAAGGAGTTGAGATCGGTCTTGGCTTTGGATATGCAGATAAACTTGGGGGCGATGTGAAGGACGAGTTTTATATAAAAGATGGCGATGTAAGAACGAGAACGAACAATTCTGGTGGGATACTTGGGGGAATATCAACCGGGGAAGAGATAGTCTGTAGAATTGCAGTCAAGCCAACATCTTCCATCGCCAAACCTCAAAAGACGGTCGATCTCGTCGAGATGAAAGAGAGAGAGATCGAGATAGTGGGGAGACACGACCCCTGTATATGCCCGAGGATAGCACCCGTGGCAGAGAGCATGGTCTCGCTCGTTCTGGTGGATCACATGCTCATCTCCTGTCTCATGCCGAGGAATTTATGAGAGGTAGAGCAAGAGCTTGTGGAGCTGGAACGATAATAAATGCGATATCCATGGGGAAGGGGTGCGCCTTTGCGATAGATCTATTTACAGAAGCCACCGTGGAGATCGGAAAAGATCTCAGAGGGGTAGGTGGGGAGATTGAGGGAGGAGGAGATACAACCCTGATAAAGAAATGTGTCGAACTCGTTTTGAATCGTTTCAACTGTGATTATGGGGCATATGTAAGAACAAAAAGTGATATACCGATGGCAAAAGGTTTGAAGAGCAGCAGTGCGGCATCTAATGCGGTTGTCCTCGCGACACTCTCGGCTTTAGGTGAGCACGAGAATTTAAGTGAGGAAGATGTTATAAACATCGGCGTGGATGCGTCCATCGCATCAAACGTAACGATAACTGGGGCTTACGACGATGCTTCTTCTTCTCTTCTCGGAGGCATAATCTTGACGGACAATTATAAGAGAGAGATAATTAAAAAGGTTGAGATGGAGAGAGATGTCTTAATTCTTGTCCCAGCTGAAGATTCTTATACGATAAAAACGGATGTTAGAGCTTCAAGACTTGTCGCTCCGTGGGTGAAGCTTGCCTATGATCTGGCTCTGAAGGGAGAATTTGAACGTGCGATGACGCTGAATGGCTTCTTGTATACATCAGTTTTAAGATTCAGCCAGGAACCAATCTTGAATGCTCTCGCTGCTGGCGCCAAAGGGGTGACCCTCTCCGGGACGGGCACTTCTTACGTGGCATGGGTTGATGGAGAAGATAAGTATAAGCTCATTGAGGGGTGGAAGAAACTTGGAAAGATCATAGATACGAGAATAAACAATGAGGGGGCAAAGATCATTGATTGAAGATGTCAGAGAGGAGGTAAGAGAAATAGACGAGCAGATCATAAAACTTGTTGTGATGAGGAGAAAATTGGCAGAGAAGATCTTAGAGGCAAAAAAGGTGGATAAAATTAAGATTAACGACGAAGAACAGAAAAAAACGGTTTTGCGAAGGGTGGAGAAGACGGCGAGAGCGAATAATCTAGACGAGAATGCGATCAAAGAGATATTCAAGATACTGATCGAGATGAACACAAAAAGGCAGTACGAACTTCTCGGTAAAACTAAAAATTAATAAAAAAAAGAAAAAAAAAGAAAAAAGATTTTAGCGTTTTATCTCTTTCTTCTCACCACCAAGTAGGCAACCGAGAGCAGTCCAGCTATAGATATAACCGCTCC
>RXIL01000054.1 GCA_004212085.1 Candidatus Methanolliviera hydrocarbonicum | reverse complement strand
GTGGGTTTGAGCTCCTTAAGGCACCCAAGATTGCAGATACCAAGCCACCCACAGATAAAGAGCTTCGTATCCTCAGGGAAGAGGTTGATCCATACAGGTATATTATAGGCAGGTAATTTAAAAGCAAAAGGAGGTTTTATTATGGCCACTCGAGTAGGGATTGTAGATGTTGCCATGACCCCGGGCGCTGAGTCAAAGGATAACTTTCTGGATCAGGTATATAAGGTAACAAAGGAGGTTTTAGATAAGGCAGAGGCTGTCCCCCAATTCATTATCAACACTGACACTTAAAATTAACTATTGTGTGGACACATAAAAAGTTCCCAACTTAGATGTCGAATTAGCTACTACCGTCCGAATCGTACCGATAATCGGCACATTCCTCTCCAATTTACCCCATATTACCTTCAGATTTTTTCTGTTCTTTTTCTATCATCGGTTCACGTGTTGTTATACAAGAACCTTTAATAACATTGAAGCCGAGCGCATTGCCAATGAAATTGAAATATTTTACAATATCTTTTCCTCCGTATATTCCCTGTGAAACTATACTAGTGAATGTTTTCCCAAAAAACCGAGGGCGATGGAAAAGGAACCCCAGCCTATCAAGAAATATTTTCATTAATGCTGATACCTGAAAGGAATAATTTGGAGATGCAAATATTACACCGTCTGAATTGATCATTCTATCAATCAGTTTGTCTCTGTTGTCTTTTAATGGACAGAGTTCTTCACCTTTGTCCAGGCATAATTTGCATCCTTTACATGTTTCCAATTTATAATCACTTAACCGTACTATTTCATATTCTACATCTCCAAGTGCTTGTAATTTTTGTAAGAATTGTTCAGTAGCATTATATGTATGTTTTATCCTTGCGCTTCCAATAAATGCAGTAACTCTCATGCTATAATCTTCTTCATCATANATTCATATACCTGCTTTCTTATTGTAAAATAACTCTTTGTTATGTCGGGCATTACATCTAACATAAGATATCCAAANTTATTTCGCATGGNCATCCCTCTGGTCGAACTTCTCCATCTTCACTTAAACCAAAATATCACATAATTATNGGAGATCCAAACGTATATTCCTCGATCTCCAATACCTCCCGCCACACCTCTTTACAATCGCAGTCCAAATCTTCAAGAAGACTCGAATCTTGATGAAGAGAGAAATCCTTTATCGCCCTTGCGATCTTCCGATCACATCTCCCACAGTTGTGAGGCCCCCTTCTATTTCCGGCGCCGACAGGGTCCATCTGCACAGGTTTTTTTAACTTATTCGACAACTCTCTTAAAACCTCGATACAGCTCCATAGCCATGGTGGTCTGTACCCCCTCTTAAACCAGATCTTCTCCAAAAAGGTGTTTCTCTGCACGTCGCACGGATTTATTGAGATGTAATCAGAATAACTTTCACAGTCAGATGCAGAATTTATCGTATCGAGGATCGCATCTCTTTCCGTCAAGAATAGAGGTTTCAAGAGCAGATAAGTCTTCACCTGAAGTCCAAATGAATGTATGAGATCACAGGATTTTACGTAATCTTCAAATTTAGTTCCTTTATTTATGAATTTATCTCTTATGTAATCGTTTGACGTTTCAAGTCCAATTGCGACGATGAATTTCTCTTCAAGAGAGGAAAGATTCTCTTCCGTTATGAACTCGGGTCTGCTCTCCACGATCACCTTTTTTATCGACCGATCCGAGAGTTCCTTCACGATCTTTTCTCTAACATTTCTCGAAATTTCTCTTTTATCCAAAAAACTTCCGGAAGTGTATATCTTAACAGCCTCTATCTCTTTATCTTTTGTCTTTGCATTATTCATTGCAAAATCGAACTGTTTCAATATATCTTCCTCTTCCACATCTTTAGAGGAATCCGCGAAAAAGCCGCACATATAACAGCCGCTCTTTTTTGCCCAAAAACAGCCTTTCGTCCTCAATATCATCGTGAGCGTCGGTAATATCCCCTCTATATTATCTTCTCCCGTCCACACCGCTACGGGTCTGTCAAGCCTCTTCATCGCTTTCTCCATTTAAAAATCTCCGATTTTTGCAAATGGAACATTTGCAATCATTTCATCTTCACCGACTCTACCTTAATCGCCGATCCTCTCTTAGCCCGGATCATCTCCCATCCCGCCATCTTTGCCCTTCCGGTGCCGAAAGATCTCTTACCCTCGAAGATGACGATATCATTAGGCCTTATCCCTTCATTCGCATCTAAAACGCCCACCGCAAATACGTCTCCTGTTGGAACAAAATCGTCTATCTCGACGCTGTAATCGTCTGAGTTTCTCTTTCTCTTTCTCTTTCTCTTTATCTTTATCTTTTTTGCTCCGTCAATCGTCAAATCCAATGATCCATAGGATCTATTAACCTTTAAAATTTGATTTTCCCCCTCAAAAGCGGCCATCTTCGGATATCTGCCCCTTACTTTTACATCCCCAGATAAAAGATCTTCTGCAATCTTCCCCCCAAATTGATAGGATGCCATAGATCTGATAGAGAAGAGTTTACGCTCTTTTGATGTCATTGCTCTATCTTTTTTTACTCCAGAAATTACCTCGCCCAGATTTTCGAGTGATCTTTTCCCTGTTACCCCATCTTCACACGTATAGATGAACTCTAAACCGATATCTCTCTCAATTTCCTTGCAAACCTGTTCATAGACGCCGTCAACGTGTGCTATCACAGATTCATACAAATTTTTCTCCAGATATCTCTTCGAACAGTCTTTTGCCCAATCTTTCTCCTCTTCAGCCCACCTTCCGGTCACAGGAATATCATAGTGAAAAGCAGGATAAACTATCTCGAGTTCCCTCGGGACGATGCCAAGAGGAGAGGTCAAGATCACCTCATGTATGTATCTCCTATACTTTGATAATACGTCGAGAATTTTTTTATGAGAGGGCGAGAGGGAGTATGGCTTCCTTGCCGAGCAGGGAAGGATCAAAAGTGTATCCAAATCTGGTTTTTCGTATCTCTCCATCACTCGTCTATTAAAATTTTTGATCTCAATCCTATCCAAACTCTCGAACGTATTCGCATAAAGGTACGTCTTTCTAAAGAGAGGGGACCTCTTCTCGGCGAAATCATCCCGAACGAGTCTTAACAATGCGGTAAGCCAAGGAGAACTTCTACACTGCTTTTCTACGTACTCTCTGATATTTTCCTTTGCAAGGAGAATCCTCACCTTTTTGATCTCGGCTTCCAATGCATAACGGTTGTGTGATTTGAGAAAGTCTATTCTTTCTCTCTTGCTAAATCTTTTCACATCTTCAGGAGATCTTTCGAAACATTCTGGGCAGTTGCATGGAAACTCTCTCAGATCTTCGAGCCTAAATTCCCCCTCCGTAGTCAGATATACCCCACGCAAAGCCGAAATTTTTCCGTATATATCATCGAAGAGATCAACCCCATAAAAGAGAAAAATTGAGACATTCTCGGGCGAGGCGATTGCCGGAAGAAAGAGGGCAGAATCCGGCGGAATAGTATCCCCTATCTTCATCAAAGCTTCGGAGAGTGTTCGATAATCGCCCAAATATTGATTGGCAGACGCCAAGATATAGAGAAAGGCATTCTTGGTTGGAAGAATAGGATAGTATATCACCCTCGCATCGTATTCCTCATCCCCTTGAGCGGTGCAGGGGTTTAGTTCCTCGATGATATCTTCGTTCAGGCGAGGGATGAACCTGTGTGGTTCTATCTTCATCGTTTCGAGTTCGTCTTTGCCTATCAAACCGGGGGTTCTTATAGTCTTCCCGCCAATCTCAAATTTTCCCAGCCTCGCCGTCCCATCGCGTCTCAGCACTTCAAATCGCATCTGCCTTTCTTAACCTCCGTACACCTCTTAACCTCTTCGATCAGTGGATGGTCGTATCTCTCATCGTATTCAAAGAGGATCTCTTTTCCTCGATTCTTCTCATTCTCGATTAGGATGATCACGTTCCCAAGTGCTGTTTTGACCATCTCCTCATCAAATATATCGGGGGTCTCGCAGTTGAAGGGATAAGTTTCTTCGAGCTCTTTTGGGAGCGGGCCAAAGGGGGGTTTGAGGTAATAAACCTCCTCGAAATCTTCCAATTCCCTGTTCAACGTGGTTATCAAAGCGGGCGTTTTTTTAATCTCCATAGCTTCCAATTTTCTTCTGTACCTCAGAACCTCCGTCCTCTCGTTGCTCTCGATGCCGCCGTAGAAGAACGCGGATTTGGTGGATGGATCGAATCTCTCCATCTCTCCCGAATACCTGATCAAGTTTCTCAAAGCATCCAAAAGTCTCGGATGGCTTCTGCATCTTATCTGGACAAGCTCCCATAATCTTCCATCAACTATCGCCTGTTTTATCCTTTTAATCTCCGAAAAACTTTCATAGAGGTTGTGAAGCGCTAAAAGTCTCGTGCGTTTATCTTCACCCGATTCCATGACCTCTCTTGGGCTGTATTCTGAGCAGACCGGGCAGTTGCACGGAAAATATCTTAATTCAGATAATTTGTGAGTCCCGTTTACGGTGAGATATCTTTTATCCATTGCGTATAAAACATATGCAGCAGAATCGAAGAGATCGCACCCCATCAAAACGGCCAGGGAGAAGGTCATCGGATGACCTGCACCGAAGAGATGCACGGGGCGATTAATGGGGAGATTGAACTTTGAGTGGAGAACGACGTCCACCAGATCTCTATACCTGTATTCTTCCAGTAAAGGAACGACCGCACCTATGGCATATATATCAAAATCGAGCTTTCCCGCTTCCCTCGCACTCATCTCCCTCAGATCTTTATGTGTCGAACCCTGTATCGGTGCAACCAGAGAGAGATCTTCAAATTCTCTCTTTATCTCCTTCATCTCCCTCAATCTTTCCAGCGTTATTTCCACATCTTTTTTTGCTTTATCCCATCTCTCATCAGGTTTCGTCGGAATATCGATGGGAATGCAAATATCCGAGCCGATATCTTTCTGAAATCTTAGAATATTCTTATTCTCTACATCTATATCCCCATATACCGAGAGTTGGAAAGAGCCGGAGTCTGTCATTATCGGACCGTCAAATTGGAGCATCTTGTGAAGTCCTTCTCTCCTTGCCCTCCCTCTCAACTTCTGACTGGAATAGATTATGTAAGAATTTGTTATGACCGCATCTGCCCCGATCTTCTTCATCTCTTTAGGACTGACTACGATATTTTTTGGGTTTATGACCGGTAGGATGGTGGGCGTCTCAATTTTACCGCTTCTGGTCCTCAGGATACCAATCCTTCCCATAACATCTTTCTTTATTATCTCAAAATCTCCACCCATCGAGGTTGGGGTAATCCTCTTAAAATATAAGCTTGGTGATACTTTAAAGATAAAGATAAACAATTAAAAAAAGAAAAAAGCTGTTTATTATGAGTGGATCGGCTTCCTATTCCCACACAGATGACACGCCGTTCTATAAATATGATTTATCGCTCCACAGTTTCTACATATCCATATATTGTTCAATTTTTTAGATACATACATTAAATTCACCCAGACGGGAATCATTATTATTTACCTTATAAACTTTTCGATTTACTTCTATCAGATTGATTAGATCGCCTCTCCCCCCAATAATAGAAAGATATATCTTATCTTTGGCATTATTCTGCCTTGTGAAAGGTGAATTAAATTTATGAAAGAGGAGGATATAAGTTGTATGAGCTAATGGTTCCTAAAAAGTTCTTTGTTACCTGTGGAAAGGCTATAAATGCGATCTCAGAATTAAATGCGTTCGACAAGGCACTCTTAAATGCGAGGATAGGAGATCAAAATCTCGTCCCAGTCTCGTCCATACTTCCAGTGGGCATAGAAAAGACAGATCCTGTAGAGATACCGATGGGCGCGATAACCCACTGCATCCTCTCTCAAATGAGAGGAGGGGAGGAAAAAACCATCTCTGCTGGACTATCTTATACGTTCAATGAAGAAGGCGGAGGCTACGTCGCCGAGGTACACGGGCATATAAAGAAAGAGGATGCAAAGGATCTCTTAGATAGGGAGATCGAGGAGATGGCAAGAAGAAGAGATAAAGAGGTAAAAGAGATTTTTTATGTTGTAGAAGAACTGCATATACCCTTAGATCATTATGGGGCATGCGTTGCGGCGATTATATTTATTTAGATGGTGATCTGGATCACGCCTGCCGCGTAGTTTTTAGGGAAGAGGCACATATCATTCTCTATAAAGATATTTCTACCTTTCTTCCCAATCTCTGAGATAGTTCTATAGGAATCGGGTTGAAAATATCCTGAGGATTGGTGTATAGGTCCATTATACACCATATAGAGAGCCTAAAAAAGATCTCTTTGAATACTTATAAATTCTTGCAGGTTATATTATTTTTAATAAATTTCTACCGACTCTAAAAAGTGCCCCTCTACGAAATCGCCGATCTTGGTCTTCATCGTTTGGCTCCACTTCCATAACATTTATTAGACAGTAGGTGATTAATGTATCGGGAGGCAACATAGATATGAAAAACATAGGCATATTTGCTGCTTTGGCTGTATTACTCATTGGAATATGCGTAGCGCCATCGGGCATGGCACAAATGACTTCTAAGCCGGAGCCTCTGTATCCAGAAACTCCAGGCATAGTATATGGGGGTGCCACATTTGTAGTAACGGTGTGGGATTATTCTCGTCCAACCGCCAGACGGATGCCTGGAGTGGAAGTGCGTTTAGTATTAACCGATGAATGGGACGTACAGTCCATCATGGACGAAGGAATAACTGATGAACGCGGTCGAGTAATGTTGAAGGTACCAGATGTTGGTGACGGAACGATCGGTTTTATAGAAGCTGTCAAAAAAGACTCTTCAGGGAATGTTGCAGGATACGGAAAGGTGAAAATAATGGTATTGTCGAGGAAAAGGTGAAAATAATGGTATTGTCGAGGATATATTGAGCATAAAAAGGAGCAGGGCGGTTCACTAAAAAGTTTGAAATATTTGAAAGGTCAGGCGAAGTGAAACATTTCGGCCACCACTCCTTTTTTCTTTTTTTCTTCGGTTTTCCTGTTTTTATGGTTCCTTTAACTACGTGCTCAAAGGAAGTCGTAAAGGATTACTTTAGATTAATAAATATTGTAAAACGTGTGGGAATAAGCGATAAAGAAGCTAAGGAGTAATATGGATCCAAACCTTTCTTCCTGTCTCTGCAAAGATCGTTGAGATTATTCTCTTTGATATTGCATTTGGATCCATATCTACAGAATTTAAAAAACATTTGATGTGTTGAATATGACCTTCTACTGTTCTATCAGCAAGTTGTAACTTTATTTTACAGAATCTCCCAAATTTCTCAATCATTTCAGTAGTATTAATACTATTTCTCCCGTTATCTTGTCTCTTCTCCAATATAAATGACGGACCCGGGGGGATTCGAACCCTCGATCTCCGGCTTAGAAGGCCGGTGCCCTATCCAGACTAAGCTACGGGCCCATGGGCCCGCCCGGATTTGAACCGGGGACCTTTGCCTCGTAAAGGCAACGTCATGACCAGCTAGACCACGGGCCCATCGTTAATCTATCTTGAAATTTCGTTATTACGTTTAAATCTATCGCACTTCTTAAACTTCTAATAGATACCTTAAGAGAAACCTCCTCATCCTCTCCCTTTTTAGTATCTCATCCAGATCAAGTAGCTCATATCCTCCTTTTATACTCTCCCGAACGTTTTTACCCAACGCGCATTTTAATACGTCTTTTTCCAAAAATTCCCTGGGAGTGGTAAATTTTCTCGGTTTATCCGCCACGTATCTTCCACCTTCTATATATATCTTAAAATCTCTATTCTTTCTCTTAAAACTCTCTCCACCTTTCCAATCAAAGACTTTTGGACCGAGATGTTTCTTCGTTCTCGGCAACGCCCAGACCTCAAACTCGAAGAGAAGTAAGACGTCTTTAGAATCCGCATAGATATACGCGTTCATGACCTTAAAACCGAGTTCCTCCAATTTTCTTCTGATACCCTCGGTAGTCCTCTCGAGTTGTGAATAAATTATGTCTTCGACGAAGAGAGGTCTCTTAAAAGAAAGGGCGTTTAAATGTGTTCCCCTCTCTGAAAATATCTTAAGTAGTTCTTCTTCAGATCTGATCTCGACCTCTCTCTTCTGGAAATATGACTCATCCGGTCTCTTTAAAAACTCTCTCGCCGCGTTAATAAAGATAGACAGATTGTTTAGAGATAGTGCCGCGGCAACGTTTCTCTTCGGATCGACAGGGTCTATAACGATCAACGGTTCTTTCCTCTCGTATCTCCCGTGACCCTCGAGGTCTATGTATGTCTCTGGTTTCCATCGGGATGCCTCTATGAGAAGATCCTCAAATTTTCCATATTTAATTATCAAAAGCTCGCAGAGGTAGCCAGAGAACCCGTGCGTCTTAGTGTCTGAACCATATACTCCTAATATCTCCAAGAATTTTTTTAAGATGCGCACTTCGTCCTCTTTCCCTTTGATATTACGTTTAACGTATCTATTGTGGTATGGCGTCCTATCTACGGCAGATTTTATCTCAGACGGGTCTTTTACATCAAAGCATGGAACCAAATCGATCTCAAAACTCATCTCTTCTCCATTCACCTCCTTTTCTAAGAAGGCGTGGATGTAAGGGTGTTCGGCATACCTCTTCTCAAGCATCCATCCTTGCATCGCCTCTTCTATCAGGAAAAGACCCGTCTCCTCCAAAAAATCTTCATCGAACTTTTCTGGAAATAGGGCAAATATATCTATATCTCTCTTTTCTCCGTTTGAAACCCAGGTATCCCTCGATGCAGAACCTACAAGTATTACGTCAGCTTCTAAATTCATCTCATCCGCCTTTTTCCTTAGCATTCCTATTATCTCATCTGAAATATCATTTATCGCCTTTATATCTTCTCTTTTTGGTTTTATATCATTTAGAACTCTCTTTTTTATCTTCCTTATTTCATCCACCGGAATTGATCTCGGTTTATTTGAATGTGAATTCTTGAATTGTCTCATATACGGGGCCTTTTTTTGTCAATGTAGACTTCTTAAGTCTAAAATTATCTATCTTTATCTCTCCAATGTTTATATTCTTGTATTCCCTTAAAAATTTATTTATCCTCTCCTTAATTTCTCCATCGGATCTCTTGACCCTCGCTACTGTTATATGCGAATGAAATCTCTTCTCCCTCTCAAATCCTATTTCCGCCATCTTTTCTTCGATGATCTCAACCAATCTTGGAAGATCGCCTTTTACACCGATCCAAACTATTCTCGCCCTCTTTGGAGATGGAAAGACTCCAGAACCACACACCTTTAGGTTGAATGGATCAAAATCGATCTCATAGAGCTTTTTAACGATCTTCTCGATCTCATCTTCTCTCATCTCCCCTAAAAACTTGAGCGTGATATGAAAATTGTCTCTCTCAACGCTCTTTATTCCCTTCAAATCCAGTCTATCCGTGATCTTAGATAGCTCATCTTTCATCTCTTCAGGTAGATCGATCGCTATAAATGTCCTAATCATTTGAAAATCTCCGATTTTCAAGTTTGCAAATCAAAGATTTGCAATCATCTCTGACCTCCATCGAAAAGATTTAATATTTGCCACCCAAAAAAGTTATGCTAAATATAAATGGTGATCTGGCGTGCAACCACTCGATGATAAAAAACAGAGAAAGCAGGATAAAAAGGTCAGGTTCCTCATACTCCAACCTGCAGGATTTCCGATGACATCAGGAGAGGAGGAATATCCGATCGTAAAGAATAAAAAAGTCTTTGAGAGGTATATGAGGGAACAATGGATCGGTTTAAAGATCAAGAAAGGAGATTATCTCTTCGATGGACGGATGTATCCGGGTTTTGCATTTGAGGTGGTCATCGCAGAACCCGAAAATTCCATGATAGACGAAGAGACGACGATCTTATTAGAGGATGATACCCTTGAGGAAGAGAAGGAGGTGGGTATCCAAAGGAGAGAATATGACATCCAGTTTAAAGATGTGATAGGGCAGGATCTTGCCAAGAAAAAGTGCAAACTCATAAAAAAATTTTTGGACGAACCAGAGAAATTTAGGGGTTGGGAGCCCAGAAACGTTCTTTTTTATGGCCCTGCTGGAACGGGAAAGACCATGATGGCAAAGGCGCTGGTATCTGAAACCAATGTTAATTTAATAGGTATAAACGCGACTAATTTAATCGGGGAACACGTGGGAGAAGGTTCTGCTAATATCCATCGACTCTATGATTACGCTGAGAAAGATGCCCCATGTATAATTTTTATAGACGAGATAGATGCGATAGCCCTTGATAGAAGATATCAGGAGTTGAGAGGGGACGTTTCAGAGATTGTGAATGCCCTGATTACGGAGATGGATGGCATCACGGATAGAAGAGGGGTCTGTTTAATAGCTGCAACAAATATGGCAGATATGCTTGATTCGGCGATAAAAAGCAGATTTGAAGAAGAGATCGAGTTTAGGCTTCCAGACCGCAAAGAGAGACTCGAGATCTTGGAAGTTTATGCGAAGAAATATCCGATCTCACTCTCAAAAGATGTCGATCTGGAGAAGATCGCAGATAGCACCGAGGGATTTTCTGGAAGGGATCTGACGGACAAAATTTTGAAGGTGGCACTTCACAGGGCGATCTTAGACGATGAAAAAGAGGTTAAAACAGAGTATTTGAATTGTGCTTTAGAGGAACTGGGGGAGAAAAAGAGGAAAAATGTGCCAGACACCCTATACAGATAAGGTGATCATTTGAATTCTTCCGACGCTGGAAAGCAATATTATACGATGGATGATCTCGATTTCTACGGCAGAACCGTTCTACTGAGGGTCGATGTAAATTCTCCTCTGGATCCGGAGAGTGAGGTGATCCTCGATGACACAAGGTTTAGAAGCCACACAAGGACGATATCCGAGCTTAAAGATGCAAAAGTGGTCATATTGGCACATCAAAGCAGACCCACGAAGAAAGACTTTACAACGCTCGAGGCACACGGGAAGAAATTTCAGGAGATACTCAATAGACCCGTAGAGTACGTCGAGGATGTCATCGGGAGATATGCGAGAGAGAAGATAAGAGAGATGAGGCGAGGAGATATCATTCTACTGGAAAACCTAAGAATCCTATCCGAAGAGATGTCAGAGATGAAGCCTGAAGAGATGGGAAGAACGCTTTTGGTTGAGAGACTCTCCGGGTTAGCGGATTTTTATATAAACGATGCCTTCGCCACATCTCATAGAGCACAACCGAGTATTGTGGGCTTTCCGCTCGTGATGCCGTCTTGTGCCGGAAGGTTGATGGAAAAAGA
Organism: Candidatus Methanolliviera hydrocarbonicum; assembly: GCA_004212085.1. GTDB lineage: Archaea > Halobacteriota > Methanoliparia > Methanoliparales > Methanoliparaceae > Methanolliviera > Methanolliviera hydrocarbonicum. Next base: position 34,317 of record RXIL01000054.1, on the reverse strand, counting down.
GTTAAATGGGCTTGGGCGGGTGATCACAGAGAACTCTCACCCTGTGACATTTGTCTTTGGTGGAAGTAAAGTAGATGATACGATAAAAGTGATAAAAAATGTCTTGAAACGGGGAAAGGTGGATAAGATCCTTCTTGCAGGACTCGTGGCAAATGTTTTTCTCGCCGCAGATGGTGTAGATATTGGGAAGAAAAATTTAGGATTTGTTGAGAGAGAAGGATACGTTAAGCAGATAGAGGAAGCAAAAAGGATATTAAAAGGATCCAAAGATAAGATAGTTTTACCCAAGGATCTTGCGATCAAGAAAGAGGGGGAGAGAATAGACGTCAATGTGAAGGATTTCCCGGTGGAGTATCCCATATGTGATATAGGCATCGAGACCCTTGTAAAATTTTCAAATGTGGTCGAGAATGCGAAAGCAGTAGTCATTAATGGCCCTGCCGGAATATTTGAGGAGGAGGAATTTTCACTCGGGACGTACGAGATATTAAAGGCGTCCATAAGATCCAAATGTGCCCTGATAGGAGGAGGGCACACAGCATCGGTCGCCCGCAGGTTACAACTAGAGGGAAAGGTTAGGCACATAAGTACGGGAGGGGGAGCAAGCATAGCTTTTCTTGCCGGAGAAGAGCTTCCGGGCGTGGAAGCACTCAAAAGATCAAAAGAAAAATTTAAAAATCGCCTCGATGGCTCAGTTGGCAGAGCGGCTGACTTGTAATCAGCAGGTCGAGGGTTCAAATCCCTCTCGAGGCTTTATCAGGCGGTAGCGATCTCATCAACTTTCTTCTTTTGCNCTTTCTTCTTTTTCTTCTTAGAAAAGACCGCTTTTGCCTTTTCTATCGCCTCCTTGCTAACGTTATCTATAATCTTTTGCATCTCCCTTATCTTCTCTGCAAACTTCTCACCCTCTGCNGCACTCACCCAGACTAGTTGCAGGCGCTCCTTGTCAAGTCCCTGTTTCTCCATCTTCTTCCATAACCTATTGACCCTCTTCTCCGTCTGGTAGTTGGCGTCTATATAGTGGCAGTCGCCAAGGTGGCAACCGGCAACGAGCACCGCGGCGACTCCCCGTTTGAATGCATGCTCAATGAACTGTGGTCTTATCCGGCCAGAACACATCGTCCTGATGATACGCACACTCGTTGGGTACTGTATCCTGCTAACACCCGCGTTATCAGCTCCGGCATAAGAACACCAGTTGCAACAGAACGCCACGATCTTTTTATCCGCATTTGTATCTGTTGCCGCATCAATCTGGGCATAAATCTGATCATCAGTAAAATGACGAGATATTATAGCGCCTTGCGGACATTCAGCACCACAAGTACCACACCCTGAACATGCCGCCTCGATCACCTCTGCTTTCTTTGTCTCCTCGTTCACAAAGATCGCATTGAACGGACAGACTTTTTCGCATAGTCCGCAGCCAATGCACATATCTTCAATGATCTCTGGAGTGATCGCCTCTACGGTAACCTTTCCTTTACCCATCAGGATAGCCGCGTGAGATGCTGCCGCACCCGCCTCCATCACGCTGGTCTTAATGTCTTTTGGACCCTCGGCGCATCCTGCGAAGAAGACACCCCCTGTTGGTGCATCAACAGGTTTTAGTATCGGATTGGACTCCATGAAGAAACCATCAGACGTCTTGGATAGGTTAAAAAGCCTCTGAATTACACCGCTATCTTTTCTTGGTTGGATGCCAACCGAGAGGATCACCATCTCTGTCTCAAGTTTGTATGGCTCGCTGAGTAACGTATTTTCTCCCACAAGACGTAAATTGTGTGTTTTTTTGTCTTCGAATATTTGAGAGGGCAGACTACGTATGAATGTCACGCCTCTTCCTGTCACATTCTTATACAGATCCTCAAACCCCTTCCCAAATGCCCTTATATCAATATAAAAGACGTATATTTTCGTATCGGGCCAGTGTTCCTTGATCAGGAGGCTGTCCTTGAGCGTGTTCATACAGCATATATTGCTGCAATAACGGTGTCCACTCACCTCCGAGCGGGAACCAACGCATTGTATAAATGCTACCGATTTTGGGATCTCCTTGTCGCTGGGTCGGAGAAGATGACCCTTTGACGGTCCACCGGCGTTTATCAGCCGTTCAAATTCTAAAGAAGTTATCACATTTGGACATTCAGCGTATCCNTACCTCTTTAAAGGTGTGGGATCATACGCATCAACCCCTGTTGCAATAATTATCGTACCGACCTCCAAAATTACTTCCTCTTCTTCCTGTGTNAAATCTATCGCATCACGGCCGCAGATCTCTGCACACCTGTAGCACTTTATACAATGATCTATGTCGATTGTGGCTAAAGAGGGTACTGCTTGTGGGAACGGCATGTATATGGCATGTCTGGGGGCCACGTTGTCGTCAAACGCGTTTGGGGCCTCCACAGGACAGACGCTGAAACATTCACTGCAACCGTTGCAAAGATCCTCTAAGACATACCTTGGTCTCTTCTTGACCGTTACGGCGAAATTACCGATATAGCCATGCACATCCGTTATCTCGCTATACGTCAACAGCTCGATATTTGGATGTCTGCCTGCATCCGACATCTTTGGTCCTAAGATACATATAGAGCAATCTACGGTGGGGAATGTTTTATCTATCTGCGCCATTCTCCCGCCAATGCTCGGTTCCTTCTCCACAATGTACGTCTTAAAACCTGCATCTCCCAGATCCAACGCCGCCTGGATACCCGCAACTCCACCTCCAACGACCAAGGCCTTTCTTATGATTGGAACCTCAAGTTCTTTTGCCGGTTTAAGTAAAGCCGCCTTTGCAACCGCCATCTTGACGAGATCTTTTGCCTTCTCCGTGCCCTCCTCTTTCTCATACAGGTGCACCCAGCTGCACTGATCCCTGATGTTTGCCATCTCAAAGAGGTATTTGTTCAATCCTGCCTCTTCACAGGCGGTTCTAAATGTTGGTTCATGCATACGGGGCGAACATGACGCTACGACCACACGATTTAGGTTGTATTCTTTTACAGCCTTCTTGAGCGAGTCCTGTCCCGGATCTGAACAGGTGTATCGGTTATCCTCCGCGTACGCGACGTGTGGAAGTGTTGCCGCAAACTTGGTAACATCCTTGACATCGACGGATCCTGCTATATTCAATCCGCAATGGCAGACGAAGACGCCTATTCTGAGCTCTTCCGGTTTGGCAGGCACAACTTTTGCACCCGCGCCTTCCTCTGCCACTTTTGCTATATCTTCTGACATTAAAATGACCTCCTTTCTCTATTCAACTGGCTTCTTCCTTGATCTTCTCTTCTGTTCCATATTTCTTTCGCAGGCACCGGTCAATCGAAATAGCGGCATTTCTTCCTGCTATTATTGCTTCTATAGCGGTTGCTGGTCCGGATACTACATCGCCCCCGGCATATACCCCGGGTATATCTGTTTCCTGCGTGAATGGATCGGCTGTTATGGTATTTCTACCGGTGATCTCCTTCGGTAGAGAGGAGAGATCTGACATCTCTCCTATGGCGGGTATTATAGTATCAAGATCAAGATTAAACTCACTCTCCTTGATGGGTATCGGCCTTCTTCTCCCGCTATCATCTAACTCGCCCAACTCCATTTTAATGCATTCCATCGCTACTGCTCGTCCTTCTTTGCCCAATATCTTACTTGGCGCAACCAAATATCTTATCTTAACCCCCTCATCTTCTGCTTCTTTTATTTCAATTGGGCTTGCCGGCATCTCATCTTTGGATCTTCGGTATAACACATACACCTCTTTGATTCCACGCTTGACCGCGGTTCTAGCGGCATCTATGGCAGAATTGCCTCCCCCCACAATCGCAACTTTATCTCCAAGTTCCATCTTCTCGCCTTTATTTGCCTTCCATAGGAATGTAGTAGCGGGAATGACACCATTTAGATCCTCTCCCTCTATACCGAGCTTTCTGCTTTTGTGTGCTCCGATGGCAACAAATATTGCGTCATATTCGCTTAAATCATCCAAACTTCCAATCGTCACATCGGTTTTAATATCAACCCCCAATCTCTTTGTGCGTTCAACCTCGGCATCAACTACATCTTTNGGCAACCGATATTCCGGTATACATTTTCTGAGCATCCCGCCGGCTTTCGCCATCGACTCAAAGATCGTGACAGGNTACCCCATCCTGGCCAGATCTTGTGCTGCTGTAAGTCCTGCCGGACCAGATCCTACGATGGCTATCCTCTCATTATAGATCTNTNGTATGCCCTCCACTTTATCCGCATCACGTTTATATTCAGCAATAAATTGCTCAAATTTTTCAGAGATTTTCTCTTTGTCAACCTCACCACAAAGAGGATTAAAACATATATAAGAACAGACGGCAGGTAGAGGTATATCTCTTTTGATTGTCTTTAGTGCCTCTATAAACCCCTCCAGGTAGTCTCTCTTTGCCGCCATATCTCTCATCAAGATTATTATCTCAGGTATCTTTATTCTCTGTGGGCACATCTTGTAACATCGATGACACCCCGCACATAGCCAAATCTCCTCCTCCTCCAAAACCCGCTCGAAGTCAAATGAGATCTTTTGGAGGATACCTCTCGGGCTATAACGACCGGGAAGCAACTCCGAGATGGGACAGCTCGCGGTGCAGGTTCCACAGTCATAGCAGTACTTCAGCTTATCGGTGTCCAACATTTCTTGTAGGAGCGCTTCTTCTTCACCCATCTTTTATCACTCTTTTTTTTTATCATTCAATCCAAAAATATCATCACTTAGCCTTTAGATATTCATCTATTGCCCTTGCAGCCCTCTTGCCGGCACCCATCGCTGATATAACGGTTGCAGCCCCGGTTGTTATATCTCCGCCCGCATATACACCATCTATCGAGGCTTTTCCATCTTCATTTACGACTATCGTACCCCTCTTGGTCGTCTCCAGCCCCTCCGTGGTGCTCGGTACCAGAGGATTTGGAGTATTGCCTATGGCCACGACTACCGTGTCCACGTCCATCAGAAACTCGGAGCCCTCTATTGGTATTGGTCTTCTCCTCCCCGACGCATCGGGTTCTCCAAGTTTCATCTCTATACATTCCATCTGCTTGACGTTTCCGTCTTCGCCCAAATATCTCACCGGGTTTGTGAGCAGTTTGAATACAACACCTTCTTCTTTCGCGTGCTCCACCTCTTCTCTTCGAGCTGGCATCTCCTCTTCCGACCTTCTATAGACGACGGTAGATTCTTTCGCGCCGAGCCTCAGCGCGCACCTCGCAGAATCCATCGTGACGTTTCCGCCGCCGATGATCGCAACTTTTTCACCCACTTTTATTGGCGTGTCATATTCCGGAAATTTGTATGCCTTCATGAGGTTTATCCTCGTTAAAAACTCGTTCGCCGAATAAATCCCGTTTAAGTTCTCACCGGGAATCCTCATAAACATTGGGGCGCCTGCGCCGGTACCTATGAAGACCGCATCGAATTCCTCCAGCAATTCATCCACGAGGATCGTTTTACCGATGACCACGTCCGTTTCTAATTTAACGCCGAGTTTCTTAATATATCCGACCTCTTTATCCAATATTGCCTTTGGAAGCCTGAACTCAGGTATCCCATATCTCAAAACNCCGCCGGATCCATGTAAAGCCTCATAGATCGTTACGTCGTAACCGAGTTTTGCCAGATCCCCTGCTGCGGTGAGACCCGCCGGCCCCGATCCGACGATCGCCACTTTCTTGGAGAGAGATGTAATATATTCTGGGGCACTATACCCCTTCTCCATATCATAGTCAGCCACGAACCTCTCGAGTCTTCCGATGGCCACGGGGTCCCTGCCCTTGCCCTTTCCAAGTGTGCAATACTTCTGACACTGTTGTTCTTGAGGACAGACCCGCCCACAAATGGCGGGAAGGTCATTTTTATCTTTAAGTATCTCAACGGCGTCATCCAGTCTCTCTTCACTTATGCACTTGATGAATTTGGGTATGTCAATTTCTACGGGACAGCCGTCGATACATAGCTCTTTACCCTCTTTTCTCTCACATTGGAGGCACCTCTCCGCCTCGGCCTTTGCAGTCTCAAAATCGTAGCCCAAGGCGACCTCGCCGAAGTTTTTTATCCTTTCTAAAGGATCCTGCTCCGGCATCTCGTGCGTCTTCTTGGGAATTTTTTTCTTTTTCTTCTCCGCCTCTGCCATCTTGATCATCCCTCAAGGGCCATCCTTTCCTCATCCAAAAATCTTCGATTTCTCGCCATTAAATTATCGAAATCAACCAGATGAGCGTCGAACTCCGGTCCATCGACGCAGGCAAATTTTGCCTCTCCGCCTACTATAACCCTACAACCCCCACACATCCCGGTACCGTCTACCATGATCGGATTTAGACTTGCGACGGTTTTTATCCCGTAGGGTTTTGTGAGTTCAGCGATGATCTTCATCATTATGACCGGCCCAACAACCATCACGAGATCGATCTTCTCTTCACCATCCATCAGTTCCTTCAAGACATCGCTAACAAATCCTTTCCTTCCCTTAGAACCGTCATCAGTGGTGATGTAGAACTTATCGCTGTACTTTGAAATTTTTTCTTCAAATATCAGCAAATCCTCTGTCCTTGCCCCGATAATAGATGTGACAGTATTCCCTGCCTCCTTGAACGCCCTCACCTCCGGGTAGATGAGTGCTATTCCTACACCTCCTCCTATGCAGACGACGTGCCCATAATTCTTTATTTCGGATGGGTGCCCCAAAGGACCGGCAAAGTTGAGGAGAGCATCTCCTTCAGTCAAAAGCCCCAATTTCTTGGTAGTCTTACCTACCTCCTGCACCACGATTGTAACCGTGCCTTTTTTTGCGTCAAAATCTGTTATCGTCACCGGTATCCTCTCACCGTGTTCATCGACCCTTAAAACTACAAAATTGCCAGGTTTTGCCTTCTTTGCAACTAAAGGAGCGTCTATACCAAACAACTTTACATTATCGGCCAGATTCTCCTTTTCAACAATCTCATACATCTGAGACACTCTCTTTTCCTACTTTAAGAGCTCCTTTGCCTTTTCAAATGCAAACTTGTAGTCAAAGACGCCTTTCTTCGCCTCTCTTGCTGCGTTCAATACAGCCATCTCTGTTTTATATTTTAAATCGCCTGTGGCAAGCGCACCAAGACCAAACACTCCCGGTAAAATCTCTTTTCCATCGTCTGACAGTTCTAATCCTTCTATCCCCAGGGGAGGTACAGCATTGACGTCCGCCACTACCTTGCACTTATCCATTTTCTTCAACATCTCCGTATTGACCAGACAGACTCCTGCCTTACCTGCCGTGATTATCACGTCGGCGTCCTTCACAGCCTCAAATATCTCGTCATCGTTCGCACCTTGCATTCCCTTTATCTTGATTCCTTCCTCCTTCTCGATCTCTGAAGCTATCTCTTCTGCCCTAGACTTCTTTCTGGACGTGATGATAACATCTGCTCCCTCGCAAGCACATATTGTTGCAGCCAACTGCCCTACCTGACCAGTACCAGCTAATATTACTACCTTTTTTCCCTTTAAACCTTCAAACCCTTTCTCAGATAAGACATTATCTATCTTGGCCACAAGTGCAGAAGCAGTCGTGTGTCCCCCTCTCGGATCCACAATTATGGATATCTCGAACGGGGGGAACATAGACTTTTTAACGTTCTTCAAGATCTTCTTTGCCTCATCAACATCTTTTCCACCGACAAAAATGGTTGTGTGCCCTACCCCTTTCACCCCTCTTGGAAACATGGCATCCTGGGTGAGTGCAGTTACGCTCTTTGCCTCAACCTGTGCAATGGGAACAACAATATCAAACCCCGAGTCATACGCTATCAAAATATCAAAAGGCGTCACATATCTATCCGTATCAAACAACAACATAATATCTTTCATTCAAATCACCTGACTGGTGGAGTTTTATATGTAGATATAAATTTTTCTAATATCGCTTAGTTTATGAGTGTGATAGTAGTCGGTCGAGGTCTCAAGAATCTTTCGAAACTTCCATCCAACCTTTTGGCTTCTACTATGTAAGAAACTTCCTTCTTTCAGCCATAAATTTTATTATCCCTTTGAATAAACAAAAAAATTTGTTTTATTGCCAGATCCCCTTATATTTTCCCGGCCAATCCAAAGATATACTTGCTAAAAACGTCCCCAATAATTTTCCCGACGCACCTGCCAGGAATGCTACAGGGGAAACTACAAACTCTTGCAATGATATTGATTACGAATCCGGGCACGCCTATAATCGTGGTTGGTAATAAACAACACTCGATGGGTTTGGAGACACACCAACCACAGCAGAGACCCCCACAGATAATACCGAATAACCACTTCAATGCTCCTTCCAATAGAATAGACCAGAAACTGGTTCCTTCGGCCAACAGCACCACGTCTGTCATGAAAATCCCCTCAAAGGTCAGTTGGGCACACATTCTTTATCCAGATATTCATTATATTCGACCAATTTAGCAAGAACCTTAGTCGCCCTCTCGGGGGAAGGGTATGCAAAGTAGAATCCCCTCTCTAATGTCATTAAGCGGGTCGTTGCCTCGGAAAATGTGGTTGTAATTATCGGTTTTTTATAGGTTTTGATCCAATGAAAGACGATTACCCCGAGAACTGAATCTATAACTTGAAAAATTGTGCTTGGGTCTATCTGCCAAGAGATAAAGAAGGACCTGATAGCCGATGGAATATTTGAGATGACATCTTCAGCTATGGATATCATATCGGCTTTATTAGACTCAATTTTTGGAAGAATCAACGGACTAAAGTCTTCTGCACTTTTCTTATCTCCAGCAGATATGAAAGGAGCAATTATAGATAAAAATGGTGAGATCATCCCAGCAATGTCACTCTTTTCAAAGATAAAGTCCATCAACCCTGTGACGGGTTCTTCTTTTATATTTTTCCCGCCCCCAACCATGCGATCGATCAACTTTTTGATCAGATTCTTTACAACCGTGCCCCCCACATGTAAAAATTGCTGAATATCAAGCCTCCCAAGGTCGACTTCAGAAAGAACTGCTGTAACGATCTCTGGCATGAATCTCGTCATTCCCTTAACTATTGATGAATTACATTCCATAATGCCAGAAAAACCTCCAAAACCCATAAAAATCAATGAATCCACCTCTTTCAGCTCTAATACCCTTTCAACCGCTTTTATATAGGCAACAAAATTTCTATCTCCCGCCGGGTCTATAGGATTTTCGTGGCTCCAACGGGGGGGAAACATCTTGTTGAACTCGATGATAACGTCTTTGGGCAGATCAACCACTTTGAGATTTAGAGGAGCGCAACAATCTGCACACATAACACCGTAGCTTCCACCAGGGGTGACAATGGCGACGTTTCTCCCCTTTGGAAGCGGTTGAGATAGCAACCCTGTAGCTACATCCAAAAGCTCCTCTGCGTTATCCACCCTGAGCGCTCCAGCCTTTTTGAATGCCTCCCCGTAGGTCTGATAAGAACCAGAGAGCGCCCCCGAATGAGACCTTATCGCCCTCTCCGTAACTTCACTCTTCCCGGGCTTAAGCACGACGACCGGTTTCTTCTGCGATACCTCTTTGACCTTATCGATAAATCTTCTCCCATCTTCTAAACCCTCTATATAAGCCAAGATCACCTTTACTTCGGGGTCTTTTCCGAAGTACTCGATGTAATCTTCGATCTGTATGCCAACGGAACGTCCACAGCTCACGTACCTGTGAAAACCGATTCCCCGTTTATATGCGTCCATTGCCATTGCAACACCCAGATTCCCCCCCTGCGACACGAGAGCAAATGGACCATCCCTAAAAGGCGTAGGCCACATGAGAGCCGACAAATTTGATGATGCGCTCCACATACCCATGCAATTTGGCCCAACGAAGGGAATTTTACCTTTTTTTGCCACCCTGATGAGATCCTCCTCCAATCTCTTCCCTTCTCCACCCATCTCTGCAAATCCGGCGGAGATGATGACGGCTGATCTAACACCCTTTTCAACACACTCCTCCATAACCGCGGGAACATTGGGGCCAGGAATGACAAAAACTGCGAGATCGACGGGATCTGGTATATCGGTCACCTTTTTAAAAGCCGGATAACCGAGTACTTTCTCCTCCTTCCAATTCACCGGATAAACCTTTCCCTTAAATTCACTGACGATACTTAAAAAAGTAAGGAAACCCCACTTGTTCACGTCGTTTGTAGCCCCGATCACTGCGATCGATCTCGGATCGAACAACGGACTCAACTCTTTCACGATCTCTGTCTCGTGCACAGATATTCAACCCCTTTAAGTTATTCTTTCAATATCTCCTTCGATATTCTCTCTTTGGCATGCTCTATCCACCACTCCCACCACCTATCCCCGTCTCTGTGATCTATAATGGCTCCGGCCAAATCTCCTCTCGCCTTTAATAACAGATCCATCATCATCTCCGGCGTTATCACGTTGATATACCTCTTGATAAGCTGTTTATATCTCCTTACCACTTCAAATAGGATCTCTTTCATCTCAGCAGGAATATACGCCCACGGGTCTTTCCACTCGTCTATAGAATCATGAATGTCTTGAGGAGTTACTTTATCTATTTTCTCTAAAATTGCCTGTGCAACCAGATCGTAAAGCGGTACTAATCCTATCTTTTTAAAAGAACCGAGGAGCTCGTTTGCCATCTTCTTTTACCTCATAGTTGGAGATGGTCGAAGCGGTTTATTCTTTTCTTTATATATCTTTTGTATGAATACAAAAATCTTTATATAGTATAAGATATTCTCCATCGGACAAAGGGTTTTACAGATGAGATGGCAGGGAAGATCAAGAAAGAAGCATACGGGGGGACGTTACCGGATACATAGGAAAAAAAAGGTCTACGAGATGGGGAGAGATCCGATCCCAACCCATTTGAGCCAGGTTAAGAGGAAAAAAATTAGAACCCGTGGTGGGGGTCAAAAGGTCATTCTCCTCGGAGGAGATATCGTCAATGTCACTGATCCACAGACGGGAAAGGCACAGGGCACAAAGATAAAAACTGTGCTTGAGAACTCGGCTGATCCTCACTTTATCAGGAGAAACATAATTACTAAGGGTGCGATCCTAGATACGGATATCGGAAAGGTGCGAGTCACGAGCCGTCCTGGCCAAGACGGGGTTATATCTGGGATTTTAACAGAGTAATTATTCTATCCCCTCCTCCGTTATCTTAAATTTTATACTTCTACCTTCTGGTAGAGACCTATGTTTCTTTAGAGTGGCACTTCTGATGCCACCATCTAATTTTTCGAGTTTTATTATCGTCTTTGAGAGGTGATTCAGGATATTTCCCCCGATCGGCTTATCTTCTCCACTTTCAATATCTAAATAGACCTGGTTAGTTATCACCACACTCATCTCATTCTTACGAGCCAACCCCAAAAGAAACGTCATCTGATCTCCCAATGATCTTATTGGCATTAATTTATCGTCTTTCAAAGAAATTCTATAAAGAGCTGTTGCAGAATCAACTATTATGACGCCTACGCCCTTTACTACTTTTTTTAGATCCTTTATCGCGGAGTGTTGCTCTTTGAAGGTCGTCGGTTCATATACGATTATCTTCTTAGCTATATCTTCCGCATCCTCTCTCGCCATCTGTCTAAATCTATCAGCAGAAAGACCTTCTGTATCGATAAATACGACTTTTTCACCCCTCCTGACTGTATTTATAGCTATAAGGAGGCATATATTCGTTTTACCACTTCCTCCCGCCCCATATATCTGGGTTAGACTGCCAACCTCAAATCCGCCCCCTATAAAATCATCTAACCGCTTAGAACCGCTCGAATATTTTTTTATCACCCATCACCACTTTTTTATCTTATACCTTCTCAACGCCTCATTATCAACGAGTGCAATCACATCTTTGATGGGCAAATTAGATTCTTTTGCCACTCTCTTTGCATCATCAAATTCGCAAGAGACATTTACAACGTTTCCTATCCCATCGGTAGCCACCTTCACTGACACCTCTCTTATTCTTCCACCAACCTCTACGGGAATTCTCTCGATGCTCCGCTTCGCGATGACCCTGTGTAAGGATGGTTGGTATCTTACGCCTAAAGAACCTGTCTCCCTCATTATCTTATGGATTAGATTTAGGGAATCTTCCTTCTTACATAATACCCTAATTATGCTTCCGATCCTCCCCTTCTTCATCATCGCCGGAATTATGGAGACGTCCATCGCCCCATCCTCGATGAGTTCTCCTGTGAGATATCCGAGCAGTTCTCCGGTTACATCATCCACGTTTGTCTCCAAGAGGCATATCTCCTCGATCAATAGATCTTCCTCCAGCTCTCCCGATAAGACTTTGAGGGCATTTATCACATCTAGATCCTTCGAGCCGAAGCCATAGCCGATCTTCTCCACTCTAAAATTGGAATAGTATCTGATAAAAGAGTCTACGAAGTGAGAGAGGATAGAAGCCCCGGTTGGGGTAAGAAGTTCAGACTCAACGGGGCCATATTTCATAGGAACGTTAAACCTTCTCAATATCTCAAGCGTCGCGGGAGCAGGAGCGCTCATCCTTCCATGCCCCATCTCAATGATTCCACCACCGATGGATACGGGCAGAGACAAAACCGTTTTTTCATTCATTTTGAGATTATAAAAAGCACTTACGGCACCAACAATATCCACAATAGTGTCTGACGAGCCTAAATTGTGAAAAAAAACCTCCTCCTTATTTAAAGAATGAACACTCGCCTCTGCCCCTATAAAGATGTCCAGTATATCTAAAACATCCTTCTTCATCTCAAAATTTAGTGACGAGGATTCTATCATGGAGATTATCTCTCTATAACTCCTCTCCCTCTCTTCGCTCGCAACGTTGACCTTCGTGCCAAAGATTCCTCTCCTCTCTTCGGCGTGGATCTCGATATCGATCCCTCCCAGCTCGTCTCCGATCTCTTCCATTCTATCTCTAACATATCTTTTATCCGCCCCCAAATCTATCAGGGAAGCGATGAACATATCCCCGGCAGCGCCGGCGTACGGATCGAATATGACAACCTTCATTTTATCTCTTAGAATAATCTTTTATAGAAGGAAGAAGAATAACAAACTATATAATAACTTTTTTACGGTGCTCAAATATCAAAGGGATTTTAAAGACTGATGGTTGAATATTGGTGGAAGAATGATAGAAAGAGAATTAGAGGTATCAGAAGCATATTCGAATGATTCTGGCAGGGGTATAGCTAGATTTGATCCAGACGTGCTCGATGAGCTCTGTCTGATTCCGGGAGACGTAGTAAAAATAATAGGAAAGAGAGAGACCGTTGCAAAAGTTTGGAGGCTTGCTGGTCAGGATTGGAACAAAGGGATAATCCGGATGGACGGATACTTACGAAAAAATGCGGGTGTGGGTATTGGAGATAAGGTCATTGTCAGAAAAGCTGAGGCCAAGGACGCAGAAGAAGTCGTTCTCTCCCCCCCACCTGGAACATACACCCAGTTCGGTGGAAATGCCATAGATATAATAAAGGGGCAACTCATAAATAAGGCGGCGATGGGCGGAGATCTCCTCCCGGTGATGATCTCCTCTGTGGGTATGGCGGGGCCCGGCTGGATGATCGGCGGAAAGAGTGTTCCTTTAATTGTAATCGATACAAAACCATCTGGGGCTGTCTTGATCGTGCAAAATACGAAATTAAAACTTAGTGGGAATACAGTAAAGGGTTATGGCTCAGTGGGTGAGACTGGAATAACGTATGAGGACATCGGAGGTTTAAAAGAGCAGATACAGAAACTTAGGGATATGATAGAACTTCCGATGAGGCACCCCGAGATATTTCATGCGTTGGGTATCGAGCCCCCAAAAGGCGTGCTTTTATACGGGCCCCCAGGGACAGGGAAAACGCTGCTTGCCAAGGCGGTCGCAAACGAGTCCGGGGCAAATTTCCACTACATAGCCGGACCGGAGATCATGAACAAATACTATGGGGAGAGTGAGAAGCAACTGAGGGGAATATTTGAAGAGGCAAAGAAGAACGCCCCTTCCATAATATTCATAGACGAGCTAGATTCGATCGCATCTAAAAGAGAAGAATTGACTGGAGAGGTCGAGAGAAGAGTCGTCGCCCAGCTTTTAAGTCTGTTGGATGGTCTGGAGAAGAGGGGTCAGGTGGTCGTCATGGGGGCGACGAACAGGATAAACGCGATAGATCCCGCCCTTAGGAGACCAGGAAGATTTGACAGGGAGGTGGAGATCGGGGTACCGGATAGAGAAGGAAGAAATGAGATATTAAAGATACATACGAGAACTATGCCGCTCGCGGAGAATGTGGAGTTGGAAGACCTCTCCAACCAGACACACGGATTCGTCGGGGCGGATATCCTCGCTTTCGCGAGAGAGGCGGCAATGAAAACATTGAGGAGATATCTCCCGGAGATGAATATGGAAGAGGAAGAGATACCCTCTGAAATTTTAGAGAAGATGAAAGTCACCTCTGAAGACTTCAAAGAGGCTTTAAAGGAGATAGATCCTAGCGCGCTCAGAGAGGTCCTTATAGAGTTACCGGATATGAAGTGGGATGATGTAGGTGGGTTGGCAGATGCCAAAAGAGAGATAAAAGAGATTGTAGAGCTACCACTCGAAAATCCAGAGGTATTCACTATAATGGGGATAAAACCTTTGAAGAATGTATTTTTGTATGGACCTCCCGGCACGGGCAAGACCTTGATTGCAAAGGCAGTTGCGAGTGAGTCGGGGGCAAATTTTATCTGTGTAAAAGGACCCCAGCTGCTATCAAAGTGGGTTGGAGAGAGCGAAAGAGCCGTGAGAGAGGTATTCAGAAAGGCGAGACAGGTGGCACCGTGTGTGATATTTTTTGATGAGATAGATTCTATAGCTCCCATGAGGGGGATGGGGATGGATAATAGGGTCTCCGAGAGGGTGGTAAATCAACTCTTGACTGAATTGGACGGCATGGAGAAGATGGAGAAAGTAGTGGTCATGGCCGCCACGAATATGCCTCACCTCGTCGATCCTGCTCTCTTGAGACCGGGGAGATTTGATAGATCAATCCTTCTCAATATCCCAGATAAAAAGGAGAGGTTAGAGATATTCAAGATACATACGAGGATGATGCCGCTCTCAGAGGACGTAGATTTGAAAGAGCTTGCAGAATTTACGGAGAACTATGTCGGTGCAGACATAGAGGCGATATGCAGAGAAGCGGCGATTCTAGCGATAAGAGATGTTCTTTCCAATGGAGAAGACATAAATGAGAAAGAGGTGGAGAAGCGCCATTTTTTAGGAGCGTTAGAAAAACTGAGGCCGAGCGTGGATGAGAACACGATGGATTACTATTTGAAGATAAAGGAAAAGTTTAAGAGTGGGGTGAGAAGAGTGGATACCGCTTATGTAGGGTATCGTTAAGTATCGTTAAAGATTAGAGAGGTGAGAGATGATGAATCTTCTTGCGAAATCGCTTTCGGATAAAGAAGTAATGGGGCAGGATGGAACTATTATTGGGGTTCTCCAGAACGTAATAGCAGACTTGGATACGGGTGATCTCTTGGATCTGGTTGTTAAACCGGACGCTTCGTTAAATACGAAGAGATATAGAAAGGATGGCAATTTTGTGCTGATCTCTTTCAATGCGGTAAAATCCGCCAAAGATTATATAATGGTGGACAAGATGCTGGCGGAAGAATAGCGTGTGCTACGAATCGAAGATTCGTCGCATGCCAAAAATCGAAGATTTTTGAGCATGAAGATAGAGATATTTACGTTGCCCGTATGCCCAAAGTGCCATCTGTTGATGGATAAGATGGAAGAAATTGGGGTAAAATTTGAAGAGCTCTCAATGAGTGATCCTAAATCTGCAACGGAACTGCTGATGAACGATATTTATACAAATGTTACTCCTGTTCTGTTCCTAAATGGGAAATATTATACTCATAGAGAGCTCTTCGACGGGGAATATGTACGTGAGAATATAATCAAATTGTTAAAAAATCAAAGATTTGTGTTATCCCACACTGGAGGGGTAGGAAGGTAAAATAAAATGAGGGGTTCATCAGAATCAGAAATCGTACAAGGGAATAAAGTTCTAAAAAAATCGAATCTTATGTTAGATGTTAGAACCACCGATGGACACGTCCTTGCATGGGATAAGAGGTATATTATAGAGCAATTATTGAGAGAGACAAAATTAGCGGAGCAGTTTTATGGATTGCCTTCCTGTGGCAGAAAAGAGGCAGAAGAGATAGCAAAGGAGACCGAAGATAGGATCAAGAAGATGGGGATTACGTTTCTAAGTGGCCCTTTAATAAGAGAACTCGTCAATGTAATTCTCCTTGAGAGAGGCAGATCAGAATGGAGGAACGTCTTGACCAGGGTTGGTATGCCGGTATTCGATGCACACAAGATTGATCTTGGAGAAGGGTTCGAGGCGAAGGAGAATGCGAACTTGCAAGGGAATGCAGAGACGTCTCATAAGAAGAAGGCAGACAAGATATGTAAGGAGCAGTATCTTTTATCACTGCCGAGAGAGCTCTCAGATCTTCATCTAAAGGGGGATATTCATATTCATGACTTAGAATATTTTGGAACGAGAGCGTTCTGCCAGGATTGGGATCTGAGGTACTTCTTCTATTACGGTCTTATGCCGGACGGATCTGGGACTAAATCTTCTGTTGCAGGCCCGGCAAAAAGGCCAGAAGTGGCAGTTCTACACGCCGTAAAGGCATTAGGATCTGCTCAGACAAACTTCGCCGGAGGACAGGGCTTTTATAATTTTTTGACGTTTTTAGCTCCGTACTTCGAGAATTTGGATTATAGAGAGATCGAACAACTCATGCAGATGTTCATCTACGAGATGACGCAGATGATGGTCGCTCGTGGAGGACAGCTCGTCTTTTCAAGCGTGCAACTTACTCCTGGAGTTCCAAAGATATGGAGAGATGTCCCGGTTGTCTATAAGGGCAAGGTTTGGTCTGGTCCGAAAGAAAGAACATATAAAGAGTTTGAGCGTGAAGTCAGGTTGGGTTTTTCTGCGTTGATGAACGTCATGTTAAAGGGCGATTATTGGGGAAAGCCCTTCAACTTTCCAAAGCCGGAGATCTCTATCGAGCCCCAATTCATCGAACCAGATTCTTGGGTTCTCGAATTTGATGATAAACACCCAAAATTGCCTGACTACGAGGAACTTTATGATCTCTCCTTTGACTTAGCTGCCAAATACGGAACACCTTACTTTGATAACCAGTTGCCAGAATATAGGGGTGCCGGAGAAGGTATAAGCTGTTATCAATGCTGCGCGTACCAATTCAGTTCAAATGCAGAGACCGATCCAGATTTTGAGGATAAAATTCACTTTAAGGATGGAAAACACTTTAATCTTGGCAGTCTTCAGGTCGTATCTTTGAATTGTCCAAGAGCTTCCTATAGGGCAGGGGGAGATGATGATCTATTATCTGAAAATTTGTACAGGATGATGGATGCGGCAGCAGAGGTCTTTAAGGTCAAATGGGAGTGGATTTCCGATATAGTAAAAGGAGGTAGAATGCCTTTTACATCACAGAGACCCATGGATCCAATCACAAGAAAGAAGGGAGAAAGGGCCGTCGAGATAGAAAAGCTCGTATGCACGATCGGCGTCGTTGGCATAAATGAGATGGTTCAGCATCACATTGGTTATCAGCTCCACGAGTCCAAAGACGCATTAAGATTGGCGATCTTGACGATGAATAAGATGAAGGCATACTGCAGAAAGCTCAGTGATGCGTGCGGTTTTGAGATAGTCCTTGCCAGAACACCGGCAGAGACTACGGTTCAGAGATTTGCGGTATCAGATCTTTTACACGAGGAATATAGGGAAGATGCCAAATTGGTTATCAAGGGAGATTTGAAAGCAGGCTTGAGAGGTATTCATGAAGGAAAAAGAGATATCCCAATCTATTATACGAATGGGACACACGTGCCGGTGGATGCAAACATAGATATCTTTGAAAAGATTAAAATAGAGGAAAAATTTTTTCCGATCGTTGATGGAGGAAACATCTTTCACATATTTTTGGGAGAGGGTGCACCAAATCCAAAAGCTCTACACGATTTGACGATGAATATAGCTAAAAAGACGCCAATCGGATATTTTGCCTTCACAAAAGATATGACGATATGTCTCGACGATTATACGATAACTGGTGGCATTGCCGATACCTGTCCGGTCTGCGGGGGGAAGAATCTGGAGCATTGGTCAAGGGTTACCGGTTACCTACAGGCGGTCAGCGGGTGGAATGAGGCGAAGAAACAAGAACTGAAGGAGAGACACAGATATTCAATCTCATCAGGATGAGGGCTCGTAGCTCAGTCAGGCAGAGCACCTGGCTTTTAACCAGGTGGTCAGGGGTTCGATTCCCCTCGAGCCCGTGTAATCTTATGGAGGAGGTATTCTTTGGGCAAATTTAACCTGTTTGATCATGATCTCGTTCCAAAGCACATATTGTTGAATGAAGAGGAGGCCGAAGAGTTGTTGAATAAGTATGATATAGAGAGAGAGATGCTACCGAAGATAAAGGAGAGCGATCCTGCGGCGAAGGAGATAGGTGCAAAACCGGGGGATATAATAAAAATTATAAGAGAGAGTTATACAGCAGGAGAAACGGAGTTTTATAGAATAGTAATAGAATAGTCGAGGGGGTTTTAATCATTTTAGACAGAGACATCTTATTTAACGCCTGTTTTACGCGCGAGAAGATATGCCAGCATCATATCGCCTCTTTTGACAAGTTCATGGATGAGGGGCTTCAAAATGTTGTTGATGAGTTCGGAATGATCAAAACAGATATAGAAGAGCTCTTCGTGAGACTGGGTAAGATACGGTTAGGAAAACCAATCTTAAAAGAGGCGGATGGTGTTGTAACCAAACTTTACCCAAATGACGCCAGGATAAGAGGCGTCTCCTATTCTGCCCCACTATATTTGGAGATGACTCTGGTGGAGGGGGATGACGCTAGGGAGACAAAGGAGGTTGAGATAGGATTCTTACCGATAATGCTGAGATCGAAGGCATGTAACCTGAGCGGTCTAACGGATGAAGAGATGATAGAATGCAGTGAAGATCCGATGGATTTGGGAGGATATTTCATCACAAATGGCACAGAACGTGTCTTGATGACTCTCGAAGATCTGGCGCCCAACAAAATATTTATGGGGGAACAGGAGAGAGCGTGGGGTAAAATTGATTTCGCAGAGGTGATATCGCAAAATAGGGGTTATAGATCTAGGGTAATCGTCGAGAAGGATAGAAAATCTATTTTACATGTAGTATCTCGATCTTTGCCGAAAAAAATAGACTTTGTCACCGTTGTCAGGGCCTTGGGCATGAAGACGGATGAGGACGTCGCTAATTTAATGTCTGACGATCCAGAAATAGAGAAATTTGTAGGCGAAAACTTAGACGAAGCAGGGGTTAATACGACAGAAGAAGCGATTAAAGAGATCGGCAAACGGGTTTCCCCCAATCAGTCGGAGGAATATCAAATAAAAAGGGCTAATTATATCTTAGATAGATATCTATTACCTCATATAGGAGATAAACCGGAAAATAGGCTGGAAAAAGCTTATTTTTTGGGTAGAATGGGAGAATCGTGTTTTAAACTTGCCATAGGCCAAAAAAGGAAGGATGATAAAGATCACTATGCGAACAAACGGCTAAAGCTGGCTGGAGACCTCATGGAGAATCTCTTTAGAGTCTCTTTTTCTCGTCTCTTGAAGGATATAAAATATCAGCTCGAGAGGACTAAACTGAGAAAAAGGGAGCTGAATGTGATGACGATTGTAAGATCAGATGTTTTAACAGATAGGATGCTGCATCCGATGGCCACCGGAAATTGGGTGGGCAACAGGAGTGGAATCTCTCAGCTTTTAGATAGAACGGATTATATGTCGGCGATATCACATCTAAGGAGGGCACTATCTCCACTCTCAAGATCACAGCCTCATTTTGAGGCAAGAGATCTTCATTCCACACATTGGGGACGTATATGTCCTTCTGAAACTCCAGAAGGACCAAATTGTGGTTTAGTAAAGAATTTTTCCCAGGAGGCCGAAATATCGACAGGTGTTGGAGATATAGAAGGGCTGAAATCTACGCTATATGAATTGGGTTTAATACCCCTAAGATCGTTAGATCCCTCATCCAAAAAGGGCAAGGTTGGTGTATGCTTGGACGGTACCGTTGTGGGATTTCATAAGAACCCGACAGAATTTGTAAATAAAATTAGAGGACTTAGAAGACAAAATAAAATCTCTTATCAAGTTAACATTGCATTCGATAAAGAAACGGGCGAAGTTATTATAAACACAGATAGTGGAAGGGTTAGGCGGCCTTTAATCGTAGTAGAGGATGCAAGACCACTTGTAAAAGACAAAGATATCAAAAAATTAAAGAATAATAAGATAAGATTTGAGGATCTGGTAAAAGTAGGTGCTATAGAATATTTGGACGCAGACGAAGAAGACGATTGCTATGTTGCAATAGATGAAGCCTCTTTAACGAAGGAACATACTCACTTAGAAGTTGCCCCCTCTCTAATCCTGGGTATATGTGCAGGGTCACTTCCATTCCCAGAATACAACTCGTCTCCCCGTGATACAATGGGAACGGCGATGATGAAACAATCGATAGGTTTTCCGTGCGCCAACATCAAGTTGAGGCTTGATACGAGAGGGTATTATCTGCAATATCCCCAAGCGCCTCTGGTAAAGACGCAAACTTCCGATGTTATAAAATTTGACGATATGCCTGCAGGGCAGAATTTTGTGGTTGCTGTTCTATCTTACGGTGGATACAACATAGAAGACGCTCTTATGCTGAACAAAGGTTCAATAGATAGGGGTTTGTCAAGATTAGACTTCTTCAGAAGTTATAACGGGGAAGAAAAGAGATATCCTGGTGGGCAGGAAGAGAGGTTTGAGGTTCCAGATCCGGATGTGAGGGGGGCAAGGGAGAGAGAAACTTATTCTTACCTGGATGAGGATGGACTGATCTTTCCTGAGATAGATGTGGCAGAAAACGATGTTTTAATGGGAAAAACGAGCCCGCCACGGTTCTTAGAAGAGCCAACCGATTTTGGAGAGATAGGCCCCCAAAAGAGAAGAGAATCCTCTGTGACGGTTAGACACAATGAAGGGGGTATAGTAGATGTGGTTCTTATTACGAAAAATGTGAATGGAACAACATTAGCCAAGGTAAAAGTGAGAAAACAATGTATACCAGAACTGGGAGATAAATTTGCCTCCAGACACGGCCAGAAAGGTGTTGTTGGTTTAATAGTTCCTCAGGAGAGTATGCCTTTCACGGCGGAGGGGATCGTCCCGGATTTAATCATAAATCCCCATGCCATCCCGAGCAGGATGACCGTTGGACATATCTTGGAGATGGTTGGGGGGAAGGTCGGAAGTTTAGAGGGAAGAAAAGTCGATGGAACGGCCTTTTCTGGGGAGAAGGAGGGAGATTTGAGGAATATCCTGATAAAACACGGATTTGCCCATACCGGAAAAGAAGTGATGTATGATGGTATAACTGGGAAGAAGATAGGGGTGAACATCTTTACAGGTGTGATCTATTATCAGAGGCTATATCACATGAGTGGACTGAAGATACACGCGAGATCGAGGGGGCCCGTACAGGTCTTGACCCGGCAACCGACGGAGGGCAGGTCGAGAGATGGTGGCTTGAGATTTGGTGAGATGGAGAGGGACGTCCTTGTTGGCTATGGAAGTGCATTGGTCCTGAAAGAGAGACTTCTGGATGAATCGGATAAGGTGAGAGAACTCGTCTGCGGAAAGTGTGGCATGATTGCCGTCTATGATAAAAGGAGAAATGTAAACGTCTGTCCTATCTGTGGAAGTTCCTCTGAGATATATCCCATCGAGATGAGCTACGCATTTAAACTTCTCCTCGACGAGATGAAATCTCTCGGGATTGCTCCTAAGCTGGTGATGGAAGATGCAATTTAGGTGGATAGTATGGGATTAAAAAAGATTGGACAGATTAAATTTGGCATTCTATCCCCCACCGAGATAAGGAAGATGAGTGCCGTAAAGATCATAACAGCGGAGACGTATGATGAAGACGGTTACCCTATAGATATGGGTTTGATGGATCAACACCTTGGGGTCATAGATCCGGGGTTGATATGCAAAACCTGTGGCGGGAGGGTCGGAGAGTGCCCGGGCCATTTTGGGCATATAGAACTCACGGCGCCTGTGGTGCACGTGGGGTTCAATAAGCGGATCTTCCAACTGTTAAAGAGTACATGCAGGTCGTGTGGCAGGCTCCTTTTGAATGAGGGCGAGAAGAAAAAAATTTTAGAGAGGATGGAAGAGTATGAGAGAACCGGGCAGAAGACCGATGGCATCGTAAAAGATGTCTTTAAGANATCTTCAACGGTTAAAATATGTCCGCATTGCGGNGAAGAGCAGAGAGTGATAAAATTTGTAAAGCCGACGATTTATCGGGAAAGTACAGATAAGACTAAAGATGGAGATAGGTTGGTGCCAACCGAGATGAGGGATAGATTTGAAAAAATACCTGACGAAGATGTAAGATTGGTGGGCATAGATCCAAGAAATGCAAGGCCCGAATGGATGATTTTAACCGTTCTTCCCGTCCCACCGGTGACGGTTAGGCCCTCAATAACACTCGAAAGCAGTCAGAGGTCTGAGGATGATCTAACTCATAAACTCGTCGACA
The DNA here is from genome assembly GCA_004212085.1 of Candidatus Methanolliviera hydrocarbonicum. Classification (GTDB taxonomy): domain Archaea; phylum Halobacteriota; class Methanoliparia; order Methanoliparales; family Methanoliparaceae; genus Methanolliviera; species Methanolliviera hydrocarbonicum. Next base: position 11,585 of record RXIL01000054.1, on the reverse strand, counting down.
TTATAAGAATAAATCAGAGATTTCAAGAGAATAGAGAGATTGGTGCTCCCCAGTTGATAATAGAGGATCTGTGGGAGCTTTTACAATATCACGTGACGACCTTTTTAAATAACGAGACTGCAGGCGTTCCTCCTGCCCGCCACAGAAGTGGAAGGGCTTTAAAAACTTTATCCCAGCGGCTAAAAGGGAAAGAAGGAAGATTTAGAGGAAATTTATCTGGAAAGAGGGTGAATTTCTCTGCAAGAACGGTGATCTCACCCGATCCAAATTTAGGGATAGCAGAGGTGGGAGTTCCCTTGAAGATTGCCAAAGAGTTGACGATTCCGATGGAAGTCAACGAATTAAATATTGAAAAGGCAAGAGAATATGTCAGACGTGGAACTGACCATCCAGGATCAAGTTATGTCAAAAAACCTAACGGAGAACGAATAAAAATTACAGATATTAACAAAGAAGAATTGGCAGAAGAACTGGATGTATATTGGGTCGTAGAGAGGCATCTTCAAGATGGAGACATCATCATATTTAATAGGCAACCATCCCTGCATAGAATTAGTATGATGGCACACAGAGTAAAAGTTCTTCCATATAATACCTTTAGATTAAATCCAGCCGTTTGCCAGCCTTATAATGCGGATTTTGATGGAGACGAGATGAATCTACATGTCCTTCAGACGGAAGAGGCTAGAGCAGAGGCGAAGATCTTGATGTCTGTTCAGAATAACATGATCTCTCCAAAATTCGGCGGCCCTGTGATGGGTGGGATTCACGATCACATATCCGGTCTATTCATCTTGACGAGGGGGGGTAACTTTAAAAAAGAGGAGGTGGCGGCGTTATTAAAAGGATTGAACGTTAAAAATCTGCCAGAACCAGCCGGTAGCGATGAAGAAGGTCCATACTGGACCGGAAAACAGGTTTTTAGCATAATACTGCCAGAAGGGCTAAGTCTAACATATAGAGCTGGAATATGCCAGAATTGCGATATCTGCAAGAAGATGGATTGCCCCAACGATGCTTATGTTGTTGTAAAGGACGGAGAGCTTCTAGCAGGAACCATAGATGAACGAGGGATTGGAACATTCAAGGGGCTGATCTTAGACAGGATTATAAAAGAATATGGGGGTGAAAGAGCCGAAAAATTTTTGAATAAGATGACGCACCTCGCGATAAATAGCATAACGCATTTTGGATTCAGTTTTGGTATAAACAACGAGGATATTCCTGAAAAGGCACATCGGCAGATAAAGGAGATCTCTATGGATACGGATGACAAAATTAAAAAACTCATCCTTGCATGCGAAAATGGAGAATTAGAACCTTTTCCTGGAAGAACATTGGAAGAAACATTGGAGATGAGAATAATGCAAGTTTTGAGTAAAGCGAGAGATGACGCCGGCAGTGTAGCTGAACGGTACCTTGGATTGGATAATTCTGGCGTTATCATGGCCGTATCTGGTGCAAGAGGATCAATGTTAAATCTCACACAGATGGCGGCATGTGTGGGGCAACAATCTGTGAGAGGAGAAAGGATATCAAGGGGATACACCGATAGAACTTTATCTCACTTTAAAAGAGGAGATTTAAGTGCGGAAGCAAGGGGATTTGTAAAATCAAGCTATAAAACTGGCCTATCCCCAACCGAATTCTTCTTCCATGCGATGGGAGGGAGAGAGGGTCTCGTCGATACCGCGGTGAGAACGTCCCAGAGTGGATACCTGCAGAGAAGACTCATAAATGCTCTACAAGATCTAAAGGTTGAATATGACGGGACGGTCAGGGGAATGAGTGGGGTGATTATACAATTCAAATATGGGGAAGATGGAGTGGACCCCGCAAAGAGTGATTATGGAAGAGCTGTTGATGTAGAGGAGATCGTAGATTCCGTGTTGGGGGAAGAATGATGCTTAGCAACGAAGTCGATGAGATGTTAAAATTGAATATGATCTCTAAAGAGATATTTGAGGAAAAAATCTCTAAATTAACCGATCTGTTGCCAAAGAAGATAATAGAAGAGCTTGAGGAGGCATTAATCGGTAAGGATATCGGTGAAGACGAGCTGAATAAGATTATAGAGAAAACTATAAAAGCTTACGAGCGCGTGAAGGTCGATCCATACGAGGCGGCGGGAACGGTTGCCGCACAGAGCATGGGGGAACCGGGGACGCAGATGTCTCTATCAGGAGACGAAAAGATAATCATAAAGTATGGAGATGAGATTAAAGTAAGAGAGATAGGAAAATTTGTTGATGGATTGATGGATAAATTTGAATATAAAAAAATTGGAGAAGCTGACGTTTGTGATCTGCCCAACAAGGTAAGTATATCTGTGCCAAGTTTAGATCAGGACGAAAAGATCGAATGGAAGAGGGTGATATCTTGCAGCAGGCATATAGGCCCAAAAAAACTGCTCAAACTCATAACACGTTCTGGAAGAGAAATAACTGCTACAGATTCCCATTCTTTCGTGATAAGAAAGGAAAACCGCATTATTCCTGTCTCCGGAAAAGAACTCGGCATTGGTGAAAGAATTCCCGTTATCAAAAAACTTCCAGTTCATTGTGTTGATTCGCTGGACTTGAGCAATTTTTTGGATTTCAACCAGATGAAGTATGCTGTAATAAAAGAAGGATTGATCTACCCCTATCCTTCTAGAAAACCTCTTCCAGAAAAGATAGAATTGAATCATCTATCTGGATGGTTTATTGGAGCATATCTCGCTGAAGGAAATTCAACCAAATATTATATATCAATCTCTAATGTAAACGAAGAATTTCTCTCTAAAGTAAGAAAGTTTGCAGATAAATATAACTTGACCTACAATGAATATGATAATGAGAGGGGATTTGCAAAAGGTCATGATATTCGAATAAATTCATCACTTTTGTCAAATTTTATGAGGAATATATGTAGTAGTGGTGCATCAAAAAAGAAATTTCCAGAATTTGCGTATGGTGCAAATGAAAAATTTGTATGCGGATTATTAAGAGGTTATTTTGACGGCGATGGTAGCATAAGCATTCAAAGAAAGATTATTAGAATATCGTCGTCTTCTAAAGAATTGATTGATGGTATTGCCCTACTTTTAAATAGAATGGGCATATTCAATGACAAAATCAGGGGAAAAGAATATGGATTGAGCATATCTTACAGATACGCTCCTTTATTCCTCAAAAAGATAGGTTCTGATATAGAGAGTAAAAAAGATAGGTTAGAAAAATTGTGTGAACTCAATTCATTAGATTTTAAATCCTATGACGTCGTCGATATGATTCCTAACTTTGGCGATATATTTAATAAAGTAGCAGATAAAATAAATTTTCCAAAGAGGTTGGTAAATAATTTCACAAAACGTCAAAGAATAGGGAGAAGAACACTGGCTCGGTATATAAAGAAGTTTGAAAGAATAGCAAACGAGAAGGAGATTGATATTGAAAACGAGATGGATATATTACGTCAAATGTTGAATAGCGATGTAGTATGGGATGAAATAAAATCTATATCCTATGAAGATGCAAAATCGGCTTATGTTTATGATATTTCTGTCGATGGTTTAGAAACATTCGCTACCTTTGATGGGATTATAACGCATAATACGATGCGTACCTTTCATTACGCCGGGGTGGCAGAGATAAACGTGACTCTTGGTCTTCCTCGCTTGATAGAGATATTGGATGTGAGAAGTAAACCGAGCACACCCCTCATGACGGTAAGGATAGAAAAAGAGCATGCGGATGATAGAGAATTTGCGGGAAAATTGGCTCTAAAGATAGAGAGAACGACTATGTTGGATATAGGAGCGATCTCAACCGATCTAAACGAGATGGAGATCATCGTAGAGCTGGATGAGAAGTCTCTTGAACAGAGAGATTTAAGTGTTGAAGACGTCCTTAAAAAGTTGGAGAAGAAGTTTGACATCGTGAGAGATGGTCTGGTATTCAGAATTAGACCGCCGGAAAGATCTTATAAGGAGATCCTCCAAGTGGCAGAAAAGCTCAATAATGTTACCATAGAGGGGATAAAAGATATAAAAAGGGTGGTTGTGAGAAAAGAAGGAGAGGAATACGTTCTCTACACCGAAGGTTCGGCGCTAAAGTCGATTATACGGGTGAAAGGAGTGGATCCACACAGAACAAAGACGAACAGTATAAGAGAGATAGAAGAGGTCTTAGGAATAGAGGCCGCTAGGAACACTATAATAGCTGAGATTGTTGAGACGCTTGGTGAACAAGGTTTGGATGTAGATAGAAGACATATAATGCTCGTGGCAGATGCTATGACTATGAATGGAGAGGCAAAACAGATAGGCAGGCACGGTGTCGCTGGAGAGAAAAAGAGCGTCTTATCTAGGGCTGCGTTTGAGCTCACGACCACCAACCTCTTGAATGCCGCTTCTGGGGGTGAGGTTGATGAGCTTTCTGGTGTGGCCGAGAATATAATTGTTGGAACACCAATAAGAATCGGAACGGGTGATGTAGAATTGATGTTAAAGAGAGAAAGGATGAAGGTGGAATGATGGATATTGGCAAATCTTTGAGAACGGCGGTGAAAACAGGGAAAGTGCAATTTGGATCAAGGCAAACGTTGAAAAGTTTAAAAGAGAGAGAAGCAGAACTCATCATACTTGCGAGAAACTGTCCTTACAACTATAGAAGAGAGATTGAGGAAAAATCCGAGGACGTGTTGATATATCCTTTTGACGGTAACGGAAAGGATCTTGGGATTTTATGCGGAAAGTCCTTCATCATATCTTCTCTGTCGATCGCGGATGAGGGTGAATCGGATATCATAAGTCTGCTCTCAAACCCTAAGTAAAAGGTGACTATCTTTGGAAATAAAGTTAACGACCGAAGAAATCCGTTATATGGCTCTTTTTGAGCATCTTACCCGTGCAGAAGCGATTGATTGTATCTTGGATGAGAAAGAAGTAATATTTGTTGTAAAAAAAGGTGATATGGGGTTGGCAATAGGAAAAAAAGGGATAAATATAAATAGGGTAAAAAAATCAATTGGTAAGCCCATAGAGATAGTCGAATACGCGGATGATGCGGTAGAATTCATACAAAATTCGTTTTATCCTGTTCCCGTTAAAAAAATAAAGATTTTTAACGAGAAAGATAAGAAATTAGCACATGTGGAAGTTGCAATGGAGGATAGGGGGTTAGCCATCGGGAAAAATGGCAGGAGAATCAAAAAAGCCAAGAGGCTGGCCCAAAGACATCATGACATAGATGATGTAATCATAAGGTGAGAGGGGGGAAAAGTTATCATGGGAAGGGGCATGTACAGCGCTAGAAAGCTCAAAGCGGATAGGAAGAAATTTAGTTTGAGAGAGAAGAAACACCACAAGGGAATGAAAGATGTAAGTATCAAGGTCGATCCACTCAGGGGAGCACCGCAGTGTCGCGGAATCGTCTTAGAGAAGGTGGGAATCGAGGCAAAACAACCCAATTCTGCCATCAGAAAGGCGGTTAAGGTTCAACTGGTGACAAATGGCAAGAGGATAACCGCTTTTTGCCCGAAGGATGGTGCGATAGGATTTATAGACGAGCATGATGAGGTTTTGGTGGAGAGAATCGGTGGAAGAATGGGCGGATCGATGGGGGACATTCCCGGTGTGAAGTTCAAGGTAATAGCAGTCAATAATACCCCTCTTTCAGAGATGGTGAGGGGCAGAAAGGAGAAACCCATACGTTGAGGTGGAGTGATGGAAGGCGAAGAGATGGTAAAGGAAGCTAAGATAAAAGATATATCTTCAAATGTTCTGGACGATCTTCTCCTCTTTGATAAATGGAGACTGGACGAGATCGTTATAAATGATCCAAGCATAAAGAACTACGTTTCTTTAAAGCCGGTCATTGTGCCCCACACCTGTGGGAGACATAAGGGTAAGGATAAATCCAAGGAGAATATCGTAGAAAGACTCATCAATAAAGTTATGAGAACTGAGAAGAATACTGGAAAGAAGATTCGGGCTTATAATATCGTTAAAAAATCTTTTGAGATAATAAATGAAAGAACAGGGCAAAACCCGATGCAAGTCTTGATTAATGCTATAGGGAATGCAGGCCCAAGAGAGGAGACTGTTCATCTCAAATATGCGGGCCTGGCCGTCCCCAAGTCTGTCGATACGTCTCCACAGAGAAGGGTCGATGAGGCTTTAATGTTCATCACTAAGGGTACGTCTTCGTCTTCTTTCAAGAATAAAAAGCCCGTAGAGGAGTGTCTCGCATCGGAGATAATTGCCGCTGCAAATTACGATATTAAGTGTTACTCCATATCGAAGAAAGAGGAGAAAGAGAGGGTCGCCAAGGCTGCACGGTGAAGAGTTTGATTACAGAGAATTAGGTTGGTATTTATGGTCAGCAGAAGAGAGATGGTGGAAAAGGTCAAGAAATTGATGGATAAGACGGAGAGGATCAGAAACATAGGCATCGTCGCACACATAGATCACGGCAAAACCACGCTAACCGATAATTTATTGGCAGGCGCAGGAATGATCTCTGAGGACTTGGCTGGAAAAATGCTCTTCATGGATTACGATGAGGAGGAGCAGGAGAGAGGGATCACGATAAATGCGGCAAATGTCTCGATGGTTCATGAATACAACGGAGAAGATTACCTCATCAATCTTATAGATACCCCAGGGCACGTAGATTTTGGGGGTGACGTCACAAGGGCAATGAGAGCAGTAGATGGATCAGTCGTAGTTATAGATGCCGTTGAGGGAGTCATGCCACAAACAGAGACCGTTTTAAGACAGTCTTTGAAAGAGAATGTAAAACCTCTCTTCTTTGTCAACAAGGTCGATAGACTCATAAACGAGCTTAAAATCGACAAAAAAGATATGCAGAAGAGATTGGCCAAGGTTATAGAAGAGGGAAATGATCTCATAAAGGAGATAAATAGGGATAAATACGAGTCGGGATGGAGGGTAAACCCTACCGATGGATCGGTGGCATTCGGATCTGCGCTCTACAACTGGGCGATAAGTGTCACAACGATGGATGAGACGGGCGTGGGATTTAATGAGGTCTATGACTACTGCAAGAGCGGAAAGATGAAGGAGTTGGCAGAAAGATCTCCTTTACATGAAGTAGTCTTTGATATGGTCATCGAACACCTTCCAAATCCTTTAGAGGCTCAAAAGATTAGGCTTCCTGCTATATGGCACGGTGATATGGAGAGCGAGGCGGCAAGGTCCATGATCGAGTGCGATAGGACGGGGCCTGTGGCGCTGATGGTCACCAAGATCTTACCAGATCCACACGCAGGAGAGGTAGCTACGGGGAGATTGTTCAGTGGAACCTTGAAAAGGGGGATGGAATTTAACATATCTGGGATAAACAGAAGAAACAGAGTCCAACAGGTCGGTGTATATATGGGGCCGGATAGGATAGAGGTCGAGGAGATACCCGCCGGAAATATTGTGGCACTCACAGGACTTAAAGATGCAATTGTGGGATCAACCGTCTCTAATATTGAAGACGTAGTTCCCTTCGAGGAGATAAAACATGTGAGCGAGCCCGTCGTTACCGTCGCTGTAGAGGCGAAGAATATGAAAGATCTCCCAAAGCTCATCGAGGTCTTGAGGCGTATCTCGAAAGAAGATCCCACGATTCAGGTTGAGATCAACGAGGAGAGTGGAGAGCACCTCGTCTCCGGTATGGGGGAGCTCCATTTAGAAGTAACCGCCCACAAGATAGAGAAGGAGAAAAAAGTTCCAATAATAACTTCTGAGCCGATAGTGGTATATAGAGAAGGCGTTTTATCTAAGGCAGGCCCGACAGAGGGGGTATCGCCCAACAGGCATAATAGATTCTATATAGAGGTCGAACCACTGCAGGAACCGATCATTGAGTTGCTAAAATCCGGTTCTTTCTCGATGAGACTTCCAGAGATAGAGAGGAGGAATCTTCTTATGGACGCCGGATTTGATAAAGGAGGTGCCAAGGCCGTGGTTGATGAGTATAGAAGTAATCTATTCTTGAATATGACCAAGGGAATACAATATCTGCCTGAGACGATGGAACTGATCCTGGAAGGATTCAAAGAAGTTATACGTGGTGGACCTCTGGCGAAGGAGCCCTGTCAGGGAATAAAAGTAAAATTGGTAGATGTTAAATTACACGAAGATACCATCCACAGAGGCCCTGCACAGGTGATTCCGGCGGCGAGGAATGCCATATACGCTGCCATTCTCATGGCAAAACCGGTCTTACTCGAGCCTATCCAAAAGGTATTTATAAGTGCCCCAAAGGACTATATGGGCAATGTCACAAGGGAGTTACAGGGGAGAAGGGGGCAAATATCTGACATTCAGACCGAAGGAGATGTGGTGGTGAAGGGGACGGCGCCGGTCGCGGAGATGTTTGGGTTTGCCGGGGATATAAGATCTGCGACGGAGGGGCGGGCCCTCTGGAACACAGAAAATGTTGGATTTCAGGCGTTGCCACAGAGCCTTCGCGCCGATGTTGTCCTCGGTATAAGGAGGAGGAAGGGGCTTAAGGAGAAGGTACCAGAACCGAGTGACTATATATAACAGTAGGATTATAAACCTTCGAGTAGACTAAATAAATTAACTTTGGAGGAGTGAAGATGGCTGAAAAAACACATATCAATCTGGCAGTTGTTGGTCATATAGACCACGGTAAATCAACGCTCATCGGCAGGTTGCTGCACGATACCGGAGCGATAGAGAAGCACGTGATAGAGAAATATAAAAAAGAGGCGGAAGCGAAGGGGAAGGGGACGTTCGAGTTTGCATGGGTGATGGATAGTCTGAGAGAGGAAAGAGATAGGGGTATCACTATAGACGTGGCACACAGAAGGTTTGATACTAATAAATACTATTTTACGGTCGTGGATTGTCCCGGGCATAGGGATTTTGTAAAGAACATGATCACCGGGGCGAGCCAGGCGGATGCGGCGATCCTTGTTGTGGACGCGAAGGATGGCGTTCAGGCACAGACGAAGGAGCACGTATTTTTGTCGAAGACGCTGGGTATCAACCAGATGATCGTAGCCATAAATAAGATGGACTCCGTGGAATACAGTAAGGACAGGTTCAATGAGGTAAAGAAAGAAGTAGGCGATCTCTTGAAGATGGTGAGTTATAAGACCGATAAGATGTCGTTCATACCTGTGTCTGCATATAAAGGAGATAACATGGTCAAGCTGAGCGATAATACTCCATGGTACAAGGATCTAACGATTCTAAAGGCATTGGATACGATCGAAAAACCTGGAATGCCTGTGAATCTGCCTCTCCGGTTGCCAATACAAGATGTCTATACGATCAGCGGCGTTGGAACCGTACCGGTGGGAAGGGTAGAGACCGGAAGGATGAAGAAGGGCGACAAAGTCATATTTCAGCCGGCAGATATCGTGGGAGAGATAAAATCCATAGAGATGCATCATGAAGAGATGCCGGAGGCATTGCCCGGAGACAACATCGGTTTCAATGTTAGGGGTGTTGCTAGGAAAGATTTGAGGAGAGGTGACGTTTGTGGGCACCTGGACACTCCGCCCACAGTCGCCGAGGAGTTTACCGCGCAGATCGTGATATTACAACACCCGACGGCGGTCACTGTGGGTTATACACCGGTATTCCATTGCTATACAACGCAAGTGGCGTGTACATTCATCGAATTGCAGAAGAAATTGGATCCAAAGACCGGACAAGTCGTAGAGGAGAATCCCACATTTTTAAAGAGTGGAGATGCGGCGATCGTAAAGATAAGGCCCACGAGACCGTTGGTGATCGAGAGGGCTAAAGACATACCGCAACTCGGAAGATTTGCGGTGAGGGACATGGGAATGACCATCGCCGCTGGAATATGCCTTGATGTGAAGAAGAAATAAAGTGATATGTTATGGAACAGAAAGCGAGAATACGTCTATCCGGAAAGTCTCCGGTTGAGCTGGATAAGCTATGCGCTCAGATTAAGGAACTGATCGATAAAGCCGGAGTGGGCATAAGAGGTCCCATTCCGCTGCCGACCAAGAAGTTGGTTGTTCCCTGCAGAAAGAGCCCGGACGGCGAAGGTTCTGAAACTTGGGATCACTGGGAGATGAGGATACACAAAAGGTTGATCGATATGGATGCAGATGAGAGGGCGCTAAGGCGGTTGATGAGGATACAGATACCGAAGGATATTCACATAGAGATAGTTTTGCAAGGGTGAATTTTAGTTTAGTTAGGTGGGTTCTTATGGAAATAGGAGAATTTCCCTCCATAAAGAACCCATTTTATGTCGTCTGGACGTGCCCTTCTAATGACGCTTTTTATAACATCTCTGCATCCGTGTAGGTTGGACGATTCTCCATCTAAAACGATCAAATTTGCGCTTTTTCCCTCGGATATCTCCCCAAAATCTAATCCAAATATCTTGGACGGGTTTTTACATGCCATCTTCAGAACCTCTTTGTCATTATCTTTGCAAAAAATTTTTGAGATAAATTCAAGTTCTGAAAAGATGTTTGGGGAGTTGAGCATGAAATTATCGGTTCCTATAGCGACGTTAAGGCCCAAATCGAGCATCTTCTTCAAATCTGGTCTCCCTACCCCTGTAACAAAGTTTGACCGTGGGCAGACGACCACTCCAATATCCAAGTCTTTTATTCGCTTTAGATACCTCTCATCCGCATGGGTAAGGTGAACCAGTATATCTGCTCCCAGCTCAATCGCACCCTCAATATCGGTCTCGTCCCTCTCTCCGGCATGGATCGCAAATTTCTTCCCGGCTTTATGCGTCTCTTCTAAAGATTCGACCAAAAAATCCCAATCATGATCATTTGTACTGCTCATTCCGATCCCATCTGCCCCCTTCAAAACCTCCCCGATATCCCCAGATTTTTCTGGTCTCCCGAATATCTTTGCCTCGATCGGTTCAGCATCTTTTAGCGCATATCTTAGAAGTTCTACACCATTTGGCCCGCCCTCTCTAAAATCGGCAAATAGAACGGTTCCGCATCTCACCATATCCCCAATACCTATCCTCATCGAATCTAAAATTTCATCTTCCGGCGTCTCCATCAGTAATCTATGCTTGATTCCGTTGGGTGGAGTTACAATCTCTATTAGATCTTTAAATGGGATATCTTTAGCAAAGGAATCACCTATGTGCGTATGAGCATTTATAAAGGCAGGAATTATGATATCGCTCCCGGCGGTCTCTTCTTCTATTCCCACAATCTTTTCACCCTCGATGATCAGATTGCCCTCCACCAGATCGAGATCTTCACCTATCAGAATTCTGCCGTTCAATATCTTCTCTTTAGGCATAACTAATATATTGTAGTAACTTCTTAAGGTTCATAAAGGTTGGTTCAATGGCTAAAAAGAAATCATCTTCTGGTCTGGTATCGAGCGCCGGCTTGATGAGATATTTTGACACGGAAGATACCTCTATAAAGATAAGTCCAAAGGCGGTCGTCATCGTCTCCGTCTTGATCGGTGCAGTCGTCTCGATCCTCAACATCGTCTATTAATGAAGGGTGGGCACCCTTTCATCCTGCGTCCACCTTCGGTAGCACATTAAAAACAAAAAAATAAAAAGTAAGATCGAGAAACGTTTAATAAA